>JAIKZM010000158.1 GCA_024682215.1 Saccharofermentans sp.
CATTGACGAGGAAGAGGTTTTCCAGGCGATCGAGAGCGGAATCGTTGCTGCTTACAAGAGAGAGTTCGGCGGAAACAGACAGGACATCAAGTTCGTTAATGCCGAGATCGACCGTGAATCAGGCGAGATCTATGTATATAAGCTCGTTGAGGTCGTTGATGAAGTTCTCGATGATGCAAACGAGATCTCCATCGAAGATGCAAAGGCAGTCGGTTATGAGGACGTTGATATCGGTGATGAGATCGAGATCGGTATCGACGTAGAAGACCTCGGCCGTCTTGCTGCAGGCGCTGCAAAGAACGCCATCAACCAGAAGTTAAGAGATGCAGAGAGCACCAAGATCCAGAACGAGTTCCACGGAAAGATCGGCGAGATCACATCAGGAACCATCGTTCGTAAGGATGCAAGAAACGTTTACGTCAACATCGGCCGTGCCGAGGCTATCGTCAGAAGAGACGGCCAGATCCGCAACAACCGCAACGAGCGTTACGATCAAGACAGGATCATGAAGTTCCTCGTTACAGGCGTTGAGGAAGCTAACGGCAGACCTTCGGTAGTTCTTTCCAGAACAGCACCTGCTCTCGTTGCAAAGCTTTTCGAGCTTGAAGTTCCCGAGATCAAGAACGGCGACGTCATCATCAAGTCCGTTGCCCGTGAACCCGGCTCAAGATCAAAGGTAGCAGTTTACTCCAGAGATCCTGATATCGATGCAAAGGGCGCATGCGTTGGACAGCGCGGACAGCGTGTTCAGCAGATCATGAACGAGCTTTCAGACGAGAAGATCGACATCGTTGACTGGAAGGAAGACGCTGCTCTGTTCATCAGTGAAGCACTCCAGCCCGCAAAGGTCGTCAGAGTCGACACTGAGATCTCCACTACAGAGGACGGTTCCGTTGAGCGTCACGCAAAGGTTATCGTTCCCGATCAGCAGTTCTCTCTTGCAATCGGCAAGAGCGGACAGAACGTTAGGCTTGCTGCCAGACTCACAGGCTTCAAGATCGATATCCGCAAGGAATCCGATGAGAGCGATGAGGCTGCAAAGGTCCTCACAGACGGCTTCCAGGTCGTTGACGATGAAGAGGGCAAGGGAGATTCTGAAGCCTGATGAAAAAGAAACCGCAGAGAAGCTGTGTATGCTGCAGGACTACGAGAGATAAAGGCGATCTTTTAAGAGTCGTCTCTCTTGCAGACGGAAGCATTGTCTACGATCCGACGGGTAAGATCCCGGGAAGAGGATCTTATCTCTGCAGGAATGAAGAATGCATCAAGACCGAGCTCAAGAAGGCAGGAAGACTGTCCAAGGGGCTTCGGAGAGCAATAAGCGACGAGGAGGCAAAAGCCCTCGCGCAGGAAATGCTCGCGGCAGCTGCGAAGGCGGAACAGTAATGAACGCCAAACAGCGCATCATGGGAATGCTGGGTATGGCCCAGCGGGCAGGCAAGGTCATTTCGGGAGCTGAAGGCGTCATTTCCACGCTGAGTTCCGGCAAGGCCGAGCTGCTGATCATAAGCCGCGACATATCGCGCAACACCCTGGACAAGCTCCTGAGTGCTGCGGAGAAAAGTGAAAAGGTAACAGGGAAAGCCGTTGCGTGCTTCAGAATCGGAACATCCGATGATCTGGGCACAGCACTCGGAAAACCCGCGAGGACTGCCGTGGCGGTTACGGATAAGGCCTTTGCCAAAGGAATATCCGATCTGCTTGAAGGCATCAATGAGGAGGATGACATTTGATGAGTGAAGACAGCGAGAACAAGAAAAACGGTCTTACAGTCGGAGGCGTCTCAGGCAATAAGAAGATGAGGCTCGGAAGAGTCCATAAGAAGTCCGATAAGGGCGATGATACGGCTGCTGCACCTGCAGCTGCGGTAACACCTGCACCCGCACCGGCAGCGGCACCTGCTCCTGAAAAGCAGGAGAAGGCTCCTGAGGCAGAAAAGCCTGCAAAGAAGGAAACAAAGAAGACCGAAGAAGCTGCTCCCGCAAAAAAGACTGCAAAGACTGCTGAAAAAACTAAGACCGCAAAGTCAGCAGAGAAAGCTGAAAAGGCAGAAAAGACCGTTGAGGAAAAGCCTGCTGCAAAGCGTACAAAGAAGGTTGCCGAGACTGAGAAAGTTAAGGAAGAAGCTCCTGCAAAGGAAAAGCCCGCAAAGAAGGCTGCTTCAAAGCCTGTAAAGGCTGCCGAGGCTGATGAGGAACCCAAGGAAGCCAAGAAAGCTGAGAAGGCTGAAAAGCCTGCACAGCCAGAGAAGGTTGAAGAGGTTAAGACTGAAGAAGTCAAGGAAGCTCCCAAGGCCGAGGAGACAAAGCCTGAAGAGACCAAGTCCGAGGCACCTGCTGCTGAAGAGACGAAGCCTGAGGCACCTGCTCCTGTCCAGGAACAGCCCAACATCGTAAGACCTCAGCCGAGGCCGAGGCTTTCGTCTGCAGTTGTATCTCTCGGTGATGCTCCCGCAAGAGGAGAGACCATCAGAAGCTCTACGATCATCACATATACAGGCCGTGACAGAAAGAGCCCTGCAAGAAGCGGCGGCGGTTACGGCGGCCAGAACGGCCAGGGTGGCCAGGGCGGCTACGGCGGAGGCAGAGGAAGAAGCAGCGGCGGCGGATATCAGGGGCACGGCGGCAACGGCGGATTCGATAAGGACAAGGACGAAGAGCCCGGTCAGAAGAACCAGTTCAGACGTCCTGCAAGGCCGAAAGCTGAGTCTCCTATCGATGAGGTCAAGAAGAGCAGGACCAATTATGCCGAGAAGAGTGCTTTCGACAAGAAGCACAACGAAAACACGGAGCGCAGGGACGGAAACGGCAAGGGCAGTTTCGCAGACAAGCGCCACCAGAACAACAATTCACGTTTCACGGGCCGCGTAAGCGAGGACGGTGAATACGATGAATATTCATACAAGAAGAAAAAGAAGAAGCAGTTCGAGGAGTCTATCGCCGAGCAGCAGACAATAACCGAGATCAAGATTCCCGCATTCATTACCGTTAAGGAATTTGCGGAAGGCATCGGCAAGAAGAGCTCTGAGATCATAATGGCTCTCATGAAGCTCGGTGTAATGGCTACCATCAACCAGGAACTTGATTTCGATACGGCTTGCCTCGTTGCCGATTCTTTCGGCATCAACGCAGAACTTCTTGAAGAGAAGAACGAAGAGGATATCCTTTTCGATGAGGGCGAGGGCAATCCCGAGAACCTCCAGCCGAGGCCGCCGGTCGTCGTTGTCATGGGTCACGTTGACCATGGTAAGACATCACTCCTCGACAGGATCCGTTCAACTAATGTAATCGAAGGCGAGGCAGGCGGAATCACGCAGAAGATCGGTGCTTACACCGTAAGGCTCAAGGGCCGCCAGATCACATTCCTCGATACTCCGGGTCACGAAGCTTTCACGACGATGAGAGCCAGAGGCGCGCAGTTTACGGATATCGCGATCCTCGTTGTTGCCGCAGACGACGGTGTAATGCCTCAGACAATCGAAGCTATCAACCACGCAAAGGCAGCAAACACAGAGATCATCGTTGCCATCAACAAGATCGATAAGCCGGGCGCAAATCCGGATAAGGTTAAGCAGGAACTCACAAACTACGAGCTCATCTGCGAGGAATGGGGCGGATCAACGATCATGGTTCCAATCTCCGCAAAGAAGGGCATCGGTATCGACGAACTCCTCGAAAACGTTCTGCTTACTGCAGACGTCATGGAACTCAAGGCTGATCCTACAGGTCAGGCAAAGGGTGCCGTCATCGAGGCTCAGCTCGACAAGAACAGAGGTCCTGTCGCATCCGTACTCGTACAGCGCGGTACTCTCAAGCAGGGTGATACCGTTGTATGCGGACCTATCATGGGCAACATCAGAGCAATGTACGACGATAAGGGCAACCCGATCAAGAAGGCAGGCCCTTCAGTACCTGTCGAGATCTTAGGTCTCCCTGAAGTACCTGAGGCAGGCGAACTGCTCTATGCCGTAACAGACGACAAGACAGCACGTCAGCTCGTCGAAAAGAGAAAGATCAAGCAGCGTGAGGAGCAGCTCCACAGGTCATCCAAGATGAGCCTTGAGACACTTGCTGCACAGATGGCTGCAGGTGACGTCAAGGATCTCAACATCATCATCAAGGCAGACGACAGAGGTTCCGTTGAAGCCGTTCAGCAGTCCCTCGAGAAGCTCTCCAATGATGAGGTTAAGGTCAAGGTCGTTCACGGCGGTGTCGGTGCGATCAACGAGTCCGACGTCGTTCTCGCTGACGTTTCCAACGCTATCATCATCGGCTTCAACGTACGTCCTAACCAGATGATCATCGACAAGGCCAAGGAAGCCGGCGTTGACATCAGACTCTACAGCGTCATCTACAACGCCATCGAGGATGTTGAGAACGCAATGAAGGGTATGCTTGCTCCTAAGATCGAAGAGGTCATCACAGGCCATGCGGAGATCAGACAGCTCTTCAAGGTCAGCGGTATTGGAACGATCGGCGGATGCTATGTCACAGACGGTAAGATCACGCGTGGCACGAAGGTCAGGGTCATCAGAGATGACGTTGTCGTTTACACCGGTGATCTCGGATCTCTCCAGCATGAGAAGGATTCCATCAAGGAAGCAGTTGCAGGACACGAGTGCGGTCTTACAGTTGAGAAGTACAACGACATCAAGGTTGGCGACGTCATCGAGGCGTACGGCAACATCGAGGTTGCAAGAGACTGATAAATGAAGAGAAGAAGACCAGAAATAGTCGGTGATGAGATGCAGAAAGTCATCTCATCGATAATCGGTACGAGGCTGAAGGACCCCAGGGTTCCCTTCATGACCTCGGTCACCGGCGTTAAGATGAGTTCGGATCTGACGCATGCCACAGTCTTCATTTCCGTTTACGGTGATGAAAAGACGAAGAAGGATGCGATGGATGCGCTCGAGCATGCAAAGGGATTCATCCGCTATGAAGCAGTACAGGAGATCAAGCTGAGAGTAGCTCCGGAGCTGCATTTCAAGCTCGACAACACTCTTGATGAAGCGGCCCGCATGGATGCTCTCATCGCAAAGACGATTGCCGATGACGAGAGAAGACGCGCTGAACGCGAAAAGCGTAAACAGGGCGCCGGAGCAGACGTAGAGGAAGCCGGCAGCGAAAATGATTGAGAAGTATAAGGCAGATTCCGAACGCATAGGCAGACAACTAATCGATATGGCTGCCGCTCTCAAAAAAGAGAACGGCGTATGCCTTATCTTCCTTCATAAGAGCGTTGACGGAGACTGTGTGGGTTCTGCATGCGGTCTTTGCGAGGCTCTCCGGAGGATCGGTGTTGAAGCCTATGTCGCGATGCCTGAGGAACTTCCCGAGAATATGAATTTCCTTGGGGTTTCAGGACTCCTTTTCGATGTTACCGCCGATACTGAAGTCGCCAGAGCTTTCAGGGAAAGCGGCATGGTCTTTGACAGGAAATTCACGAGAGCGATTGCTGTCGATATTTCAGAATCCAACAGAATGGGTGCCTGCGGAGAATATTTCGATAAGTGCCCCAATAAGATAATCATCGACCACCATGCATCCGTCAGCCTGCGTGCAGACAACATCTGGATCGATCCGGAAGCATCTTCCGCATGTGAGCTTGTTTACTATGTGGTATGTTCTGCGGCAAAACTTCTCGGCCAGCCCGTAAGTGCGCTTGCAGACCGCCTCTGCGCGGGATGCCTCATAGCCGGCATGGTTACCGATACAGGCAGATTCACATACAAGAATACCCGTCCCGAGACACTCGTATCGGCAGGTGAGCTGATGGCTCTCGGTGGAGATATCTCTGCGGTCTGCTACAATCTTTTCGATCTCAAGAAAAAGTCGAAATTCAGACTCTCTGCGGCTGCACGTTCCAAAGCTGATTTCCTTTGCGGCGGAAGATTCGCGATCAGCGTCGTTCCTTATTCTATGTTCAGGGAATACGGAGCCGAATCCGACGGCGTTGATGACGTTGTTTCTGCATTGAGGGACGTTGACGGTGTTGAGGTCGCGATCGTTTTAAGAGAACTTGAAAACGGCGAGATAAGGGCAAACGTCAGATCCAATGACGGCTTTAATTCCGCAGCGTTTGCCGGCCTTTACGGCGGCGGCGGACACTTGCGCGCGGCAGGGTTCACGGTAAGAGGCAGAAAGATAGATGCGCTTGCTGATGAAGTCATGGAGCGTGTGGAAAAACTCCTATGATTTTTGACGGAGTGATCCTCGTAGATAAACCTGAGGGCTGGACGTCATTTAAGACTGACGGCGCCATAAAGAAACTGACCGGCTCGCGAAAGGCCGGTCATTTAGGCACGCTGGATCCTTTTGCAACGGGGCTTCTTCCGGTGTTCTGCGGCAAGGGACTTAAGTACCTTCGTTTCTGTGAAGGCTACGATAAAGAATATACATGCAGGGCTGTTTTCGGTGCGGTTACTGACACCGGTGACTGTACCGGAGAAGTCATATCCGAGAACTATCCTTCGGAAGAAGAGATGGAACAGCTCGTTTCGACTGATTTTGCCAAGGTGCGTGAAGCATTTGAAAAGATCTCCCGTATGACCGAGCAGAAACCGCCTTCATATTCAGCCAAGAAGATAGGCGGAGTAAAGGCTTACGATCTCGCGCGCAAGGGAGAGGAGATAGATCTGCCTCCCGCGAAGATCAGGATATACAGTCTTGTCATTGATAAGATCGAGACTCTCGAAAAGGGTTTTGCGGTTGAATTCACATGTGCATGTTCAAAGGGCACATATATCAGGACCATATGCACGGACTGCGGTGAAATGCTGGGTTACGGCGCTTATGCCATGACATTGAGAAGAACGAAGAACGGACCGTTCAGCATTGATGACGCATATACTCCCGATCAGCTTTTCGCTATGGCGGAGAAGGAGGATTATTCTTTCCTTAAGAGTTCAGCATCTGCCATTTCACACATACCTGAAGTTGAACTGGATGCCCGTCAGGCAAAGGACCTGGGCTTCGGAAGAAAGATCCTTTTCGAAGGCGCGGCCGTCACAAGCGAAAGAACTTACTACCGCGCGGTGTTTGAGGGGAAAACGATCGCTGTCGTTTATCCGGCCAAGGAAGACGGAAAGACCGTCATGCGCATAGAAAGGCTTTTTGCCAATGATTAAGGTTTGCTCGAGATACGGACTTGATGATCTGCCGTTTATTCCCGGCGGGCGCGTCATGGCGCTCGGCATGTTTGACGGTTTTCATCAGGGACATACTGACATAATAAAGAGCGCGGTAAGACTTGCGGAAAGATCAGGTCTTCTAACATGCGTTCAGACTTTCAGGGATCTTGAAAAGAACGGCGACGGCAGGCTCCTTTATACAATGGAAGAACGGGTGAAGATGCTCGAGGAACTCGGCGTTGATGAGATGCTAGTCCTAAATTTCCCGCAGGTAAAGGATCTGAGTCCCGAAGAATACTGTGAGCAGATCCTTAAGATGCGCACCGGTGCCGCGGCTCTTTTTATCGGTCACGATTACAGGTTCGGCAAAGATGCTGCAGGCGATGAGTTCATGCTCAAGAGATTTGCGGCTGAGAATCAGATAAGTCTCCGGGTGATAAGCGACAGGATCCTTGAAGGAACAGAACGCAGGATATCCACGACATGGCTCAGGGAAGCTCTTTCCGAAGGAGACTGTGAGCTTGCATCAAGGATGTGCGAAGGCAGGTATTTCTTCTATACGGGACGCGTGGTGCACGGCAAACAGGCTGGAAGGACCATGGGTTTCCCGACAGTTAACATTGAGATCCCTGAGGACAAGTTCGTTGTAAGAAGGGGAGTGTACTGTTCACGCATTACGCTTGGAAACAGGGTGCTTTACGGAGTTACGAACATAGGCAGGAGACCGACAGTCGAAGATGCCGTTAACGATGTCGCGGAGACTTTTATCTTTGATTTTGACGAGGATATCTACGGAGCCTCGATCAAGGTCGAGCTGTTGAAATTCCTGAGACCGGAGAAGGCGTTTTCGGGCGTGGATGAACTAATAAAGGCTGTTGAAGAAAACAAGTCCCAGGCAAGAGAATTCATTTCCAAACTGATTTAGTTTATTAAATATTTATATTTTGTCCTAGGATTCTTCAAAACAGCATGTAAAAATGTCATTATAAGATGTAGATTCGGACTCAAATGTTCTCGTTGACTCTAGGAACGCCGTAGCATGAACGAAGAAAGCAGGAAACAAAAGAACAGTAACAGGCTTACCGTTATGAGCCGTTTTATGCGTTATCTGGTTGAAAACGCTTATTCGTTTACAGTCGCGGTAATGGGACTTGTCCATGCTACACTCGCAGTCATATTTCTGGCCGCAGGTGTCTGGGAACTGGTCCAGTTCAATGTCGTCAGTGTTATCATCTATGTTTTCTGCTTTATACTCTGCCGTTTGGGACACATCCTTCCGGTATATGCGAGCATAATCCTTGAAGTATCAGTATATTCGGTTATTTCCACTTACTATGTCGGTCTGCGCTGCGGAACATACTGCTTTCTTTTCTCAATCGTTCCGATAATCATCTACTTCGGAAGCAGCCTTTTCAAAGGCACTCAGAGATGGGGAGTTGTTGTGATGCTCATCCTGAACTTCCTGATGTTTGCAGTTCTTTATGCAAGCTTTTTTGAAACGCCGCCTGTCTACACTGTGCCGAGCGGGATAATGCTGATCCTGGTCATACTTTCTTCCTTTGCGATGGCATTTTCAACTCTGTTCTATAACGCGATGTACATCTTTTCCAGCGAGAATCAGATGAATATCCTTGAACAGAAGAATAAGCAGCTTTCAGCTGTTGCACATGAAGATGCACTGACCAGCCTTTTGAACAGGCGCGGCTTTCTGCCTTTGGTAAGGAAATTGATGGAAGAACCCGGCAACCATTTCAGCATCGCGTTCTGTGATTTGGATGATTTCAAGCGTATCAATGATTCCTACGGTCATGAGGCCGGTGATGAGGTGCTCAAGCACGTTACCACGATGATCAAGCGTGAGCTTCCCGGATGTGATATCTGCAGATGGGGCGGCGAGGAATTCGTCATCCTCCTGAACGGTTGTGATCTGCTTACTGCGAAGGGACAGGTCGAGCGTCTCAGAAAAAGCATTGAATCGAATCCCACATCGTTTTTCGGCAAGAATATCTTTGTTACCACAACTATCGGTCTGGAGGAGAATAAAGATACATACAGTACTCCCGAAGACATAATCAATGTTGCTGATTCGCGTATGTATTACGGCAAACAGCACGGAAAGAACATACTCGTAACAGAAGACAACTGATAAACCGGGCGCCGGTTTGTTTTGATCCGTGTTCCGGAAACGGGACACTTTTTCGTTCTGCGGAAAATCTGTGGCAGCAAATTACTTTGACTATCAAAGCACTTTACAGCATTTTTTATCAATGCTATTATCACGCTAAGAAATGCAAGGTTTGGTTTATACTTTGAATATACCGTTTTATGGAAGACGGGAGAGTTTATAGAATGGAACAGATAAGGATATGGATAGCATACTGACATGCCTGGCGTTTATGTATGTCACACTTATGCCGGTTATATTTGCCGGAATCTTCAATATGGTGTTCTGCAAGCTCCCGGTCCTCGGCTTTCTGAAAAAGCCCATGGATGCCGGAAAGAACTTTACTGACGGCAAGCGTATCTTCGGCGAGAACAAGACATGGAAAGGCTTTGTGGGTTATCTGATCCTAGGAACGCTGATGACTCTCATCTGGGGATTCATCTGCAAGGCTTCACCTGTCCTTCAGAGTCACGACTTCTTTTATCTCGAACATGAGAATACCGTTGGTTTCAATCTGCTCGTCGGAGTATTGGTAGGTTTTGCCTATGCTCTGTTTGAACTCCCGAACAGTTTCCTTAAGAGGCGTTTGGGCATCGAGCCGGGAAAGACGATGAAAGGCTGGCAGAAAGTGCTTTTCGTCTTCCTTGATCAGGCAGATTCGATATTCGGATGTGTACTGGTTGTCTGCATCTTTCACCCGCTGCCGGTATGGTTTTATTTTGTGTATGTTATCGTCGGTGCGGTAACGCACATCATCTTCAATATGCTTCTTTATTTCGCGCATCTGCGTAAGAATATGTTTTAATAGGACGGATTTATGATCTATCAAATCAGCAAAGGTCCCGGCTCACAGTTTTCTGAATCAGGCAACAAGGCGGGTAATCTCGTAGAGATGAAAAAGGCCGGCTTCAATGTTCCGGATGGCATCGTACTGGATGCAGAGGAATACCGTTCCTTCGTTAAGAAGAGCGGTATCGCGGATAAGATATCAGAACTGATGTCAAAGCTGACCTCAGAAAATGCGCAGGCTACGGGCGAAACCATAGGTTCTCTTTTCGACGGACTTAAAGCAGATGAAGACATGATCTCAAAGATCGCCTCGATGACGGATGATTCAAAGAGTTATGCGGTGCGTTCGTCTGCCACGAAAGAGGACCTTGCGGAGTTTTCCTTTGCAGGACAGTATAAGACATTCCTCAACACGAAAGGCGCTGAGCAGATCGCTTCAAAGGTCATAGAATGCTACCGTTCGATGTTCGATAAAACGGGCATCAGTTATATCGCATCGAATAAGATAGATCCTGATGATCTGGCAATGTCCGTTGTCGTTCAGGAGATGGTTGATTCAGATCTGAGCGGCATATGTTTTACCGTTAACCCTGTTACCGGCAACGATAAGAGAATGCTTATCGAAGTGATCGAAGGACTTGGCGAAAACATCGTCAGCGGCAAGGTCAATCCCGAGCAGTACGAGTATGACCGCTATGAGATGAAGGCGGTAACTTCCTGCAGCGGCGGCCTTCTCGACAGCTCCATGCTCGAAAAGATGGGCAGGGTGTTTGCGGATATCCAGATCTATTTCGGTCATCCCTGCGACATCGAGTTCGCGGTAGAGAACGGGGAACTTTACATACTTCAGTCGAGAAGCATCACAAAGATCAATTACGGTGACTTAAAGGATATCTGGACGACTGCGGATTTCAAGGACGGCGGTGTTTCTGCTTCGGTCTGCACGCCTTACATGTGGAGCCTTTATGAATATATCTGGGAATACAGCTTAAGGAAATTCATCCTTGATTCAAAGATCCTTACCGAGAAAGATCTGGACAGAAAACTCGGAGAGATGTATTACGGAAGGCCATACTGGAATCTCTCGGTCGTAAAGCTTGCAATGAGCCAGGTCGTAGGATACAGGGAAAGGGAGTTCGATCAGGAGTACGGCATCAGACGTACATATGAAGGCGACGGACATGTTACCGGCGCCACTCCCGGTGCGCTTGTCCATATCGCGCGCATGGCACTTGCTCAAAAGAAGATACTCAAGGAAAGGAACGAGAATGCCGAGACCTTGAAGAGAGATCTTCTAAAGAGATATGAGGAGTACCGGAAAAATTACGACGAAAAAACGATCGACGACATTAATGCAAGGTTCAAGACTCTGACGCACGACATCTATCTGCACAGTGAGACTACATATTTCTGGCAGATATTCATCAATACGATCCACCAGTCGCTTTATAAGGACGGACTGCTCAAGTATGTTTCCGAGAGTGAATACCTGACACTCCTTGGAAGCATCGACAACATCTCGCACATGCTTCCTTTCTATGCGATGTGGGATCTTTCCAGAAAGATCAAAGATAACAGTGATGCGCTTTCATACTGGAACAGTGCATCGGCAGAGGATATCGCGGAAAATATAGATAGCGGTAAATATTTTATTCCTGACATGAAAGAGATCGTCGAAAAGTTCGGCTATCATTCCGACAAGGAACTTGATGTAACATATCCGTGCTACTATGAAGACCCTGTCCCGCTCATCGTATCCGTTAAGGACATGCTGCCGCTTACTGGCGATTTCGGTCCCGAGAAGGACAGAAAAGAAGGAAAGCTCAAGAGTGATGTGATATTCACGTCTCTTGAAGGCAGGCTCAGCTCATCAAAATACAACAAGATCAGGAACAAGGTCAACGGTATGCGCCGCATGCTCTGGTGGCGAGAGGAATTCAGGGACGTATCAACAAGGTTCTATTATCTGATCCGGGTTTATACCGTTGAGCTTTCCAAAAAGCTCGTTAGCGAAAATGTCCTCGAAAACGAAGAAGACATCTGGATGCTAAAGGTCGGAAACGTATGGGATTATCTTGACGGCAAACTCACTGCCGGTGATCTTCATGACATCATCAGAAAGAACAGGAGATATTACGATTCTTTCCGCAATTACATGAGCGAAAACGAGATCGGCGAGATCTTCAGCAATCCTTCTTCAAAGGCTGATATTGCATCCGGCGATTCCATCAGGGGAATAGGTGCAAATAACGGAACAGTCACCGGCATTGCAAGAGTCATCTATGATTTCTCCGAGATCGACAGGCTTCAGGAGAATGATATCCTCGTAACGAGGTTTACCGATACGGGATGGACGCCGAAGTTTGCTATCCTTTCGGGTATAGTTACCGAATACGGCGGAATACTGTGTCATGCGGCAATTGTTTCGCGTGAATACGGAATACCCGCGATAGTCAACTGCCACGATGCGCTTACAAAGATAAAGGATGGACAGACCATAACGATCGACGGAGCAACGGGAATCGTTACGATCGGCGGGGAGAGATAATATGATCGGCAAGTGGAACAGATCTGTAATCGTAACATATGCCGGAATGCTTTTTGCGGTTGCCGCCGTATTTCTGTTAATGTCCGGCTTAAACAAATATGCGATGATGTGCTTCATGGCAGCCGGTATCTGTGATCTTTTCGATGGCACGATCGCCAGGATGTGCAAGAGGACTGAAGAGGAGAAGAACTTCGGCATCCAGCTCGACTCTCTCGTTGATGTTATAAGCTTTGTTGCGCTGCCTGTAGTGCTCGTGATAAAGCTTTGCGGCGTTAAATGGTATTCGCTCATTGCCTGTGTAATCTATGCGCTGTTCGGCGTCTGCAGGCTTGCATATTTCAATGTCTGTCAGGAAGAGAACGACGACAAGGATTCGCCGATAAAATACTATACGGGTCTTCCGGTAACATACGCGGCGATGATATATCCGCTGCTGTATCTTTCATCGATATGGCTTGATGCGGCGGTTACGGGTTATATCCTTTGCGTTGCGATGACGGTGATGGCAGTGCTGTTCGTACTAAAGCTCAAGTTTATCAAGCCCGGAAAGAGGGGATACATATTCCTCATGTTCCTTGCTGTTGCTCTGTTCACCGTTTACATTGGCCTGGTCAGATGAAGATCTACGTAAGACAAGATAAGAACTTCATTGAAGACCGTCAGTACGGCGGAAGTTCATTGGAGCGTCTTTACAACACATGGTACGGAAGAGTGCTTTCGAAGTTCATTCTTCTTCCCGTATTTTCCACCTTGGCAACATCCAAAGACAGGAAGAGATCAAGCATAAAAAAGATCGCTCCGTTTATAGATGAATACAAGATCAGCATTGATGATTTCGAAGAACGGGAATACGGTTCGTTTGCAGAATTTTTCACGCGTAAGATCAAGCAGGGCAGGCGTCCTTTTGATACTGATGATTCAGTCATCATTTCGCCTGCTGATTCAAAAGTGCTTTGCTACGATATCGGTGACGACCTCAAGTTCACGGTCAAGGGCAGTACATATACTCCTGATGAGATCACAGGAAACAGCATTGACTTAAGTGATTTCGCAGGCGGGAAAGTTCTGGTTTTCAGGCTTTCAATGGATGATTATCACCACTACTGCCATATCGATTCGGGAAAGGTTTCTGGTTCTTATGAGATAAAAGGAAAACTTCACACGGTCAGTTCGATATCTTCGAAATACAAGATCTACAAAGAGAATCACCGCATCGTAAATGTTCTGGATACCGATCATTTCGGAACGGTCATCTATATCGAGGTAGGCGCGCTCCTCGTCGGACGCATAAAGAACAACGGCAGGACCGTTTTCGAAAAGGGTGACGAGAAAGGCTATTTCGAGCAGGGCGGATCCACGATCGTTCTGTTCTTCGAAAAGGGCAGGATCAAGGTCGATCCCGATATCCTTGAAATGAGTGGAAACGGGATCGAGACAAAAGTTAAAATGGGAGAACATATCGGAGTTTGTGAATATGTTTAAGAGGCTTTACATCTACTACAAAGAAAGATATCCGCTGCTTGCAAGACTTGCTCTCGGCATGATAGTTTTCGGCGAGATATATTTCATAATCCTTCTCAATTACGGCGTGCTCGAGTTCAGGCTCGGAATGCAGGAAGTCACGGGTGCATACACCGTGTTTGCATTCCTTCTGTGGCTTCGTGTCGCAGACGATCTCAAGGACTACGAGACCGATAAGAAACTGTTTCCCGACAGACCGCTCGCTTCGGGCAGAGTCTATAAGAAAGACATAATCATCTCCTGCATCTTCTTCCAGGCGATCGCGATCGCGCTCAACATCATTTACATGAACAACTGGCTGTTCTGTGCGATCCTTTATGCTTACGGATTCCTGATGAGAAACTGGTTCTTCCAGAAAGCAAAGATCCAGCCGAATCTTTTCGCAGCGCTCGTCACGCATAATCCCGTGCAGATGATAATCAATCTTTACATCATCTCGTTCACCGTCATCAAATATCAGCTTAATCCTTTCTCTGTCACCACGCTCTTGACACTCTGGACTTTGTATTTCCCTGCGCTTATCTGGGAAGTCTCAAGAAAGATCAGGGCACCGAAAGACGAGACGGAATACGTCACGTATTCAAAGCTCTGGGGATACAAGAAAGCCATATGGTTCGTGCTTGTTCTTACGATAGTTGACATCCTTACGAACATCGTACTCGTATGGAATCTCAGCAAGCCTACGGTAGTATTCTTCTGCGGCCTTACAACGTGGATGACCGTTAAGTTCCTTCAGTTCAATAAAGATCCGGAGAGATTTGTTATCGTGCAAAAGGTCGAACGCTACACTTACATCCAGGAAAGCGCGATGCTCGTCACCGTTGCCGGATACATCTTCTGTAAGTGGAAAGGACTCATCTGATGTACGGAGGCAAAGCCGACAATCTGATCCTTTTGAGAGACAATGGGATACCCGTTCCCGAGTTCATCGTGGTTACGGACGGTAAAGCCCCTGAAGTAGCTTGGGAAATGAGTTCCGTAAGATCTTCTGCGGATGTTGAAGACAGCGCATCAGACAGTTTTGCCGGCCAGTTTGACACGTACCTGAACGTTGCGCAAAAAGACCTTCAGGAAAAGATAGATCTTTGCATCGCTTCAGCTTCTAACGTAAGCGCGGCCGAATACATAAAGCAGCGCGACATCGGAAGTAACGACGTTAAGATGAGCGTCATCGTGCAGAGGATGATCGATGCCGACTGTTCAGGCGTATTGTTCACTTCAAACCCGCAGGGGATAATTAATGAATGCGTTATCACAGTCGGAAAAGGAACCGGTGACAACGTTGTTTCTGACAGGACCGATACGACGAGTTATTACTACAACACCAACGACGGCCTTTACTACTACGAGGGAGAAAAGGACCGCCTTACATCGGAACAGATACACGAACTGACGGATCTTTCATCAAGGATAAAGGAACTCCTCGGGGATTATCTTGACATAGAGTTTTCCGTCAAGGATGGCAGGATCTTTATCCTCCAGGCAAGAAAGATCACCACTTTGACCAATTCAGATCCTTCGAAATTCCTGATACTCGACAACAGCAATATCGTTGAGAGCTATCCGAACCTGAGCCTTCCTCTGACATGCGGTTTTGTAAGATTCGTTTACAGCGGGATCTTTGAAGCACTCTGCAGAAGGATAATCGGAGAAGGCAAATACCTTGACGCGCTTAAACCCGTTTTCGGGAACATGGTCGGAAACGTCAACGGCCGAATGTATTACAAGATCTCCAACTGGTACACTCTCATAAAGATTCTGCCGTTTAAGAAAAAGATAATCCCGGTATGGCAGGAAATGCTCGGCGTGAAGAATAAGACCTACGACGAGAAACAGGACATGAAGGTCTCATTTGCTGAACGCATGAGGATCGACCGCCGCATCATATCGTCGTTTTTCAATTCACAGAAGGAAATGGCCAGGCTTAATGAAACATTCATCAGGATCAATGATGAGTTTTATAAGTCTTATCATGACGGAATGAGCAATGAGGAGCTGGCAGCGCAGTTCCGGATAATCGAAAAGAAGCTCTTTGCGTGCTGGGACATCACACTGATAAACGATCTTTACACGTTTGTCCATACCGGACTCCTGAAGCATTTTCTTGCAAAGAAATACAGTGATGCCGGGGACAAGACAAACGAATTCCTGTCAGGCATCACGAACATCGAGAGCCTTAAGCCCGTGCGCGCAATGATCGATCTGGCTTATTCGCGTAAAGATCTTTCCGAAGAAGAATTCAAGAGACGAATGGACGGATACATAAAGCTCTACGGTGACCGCAATCTTGAGGAGCTGAAGCTGGAAAGCCCGACGTTCAGGACCGATCCGGGTCTGCTCATAAAAAAGATAGACGAATACTGTTCTGATGAGGCCAAGCTCGAAGAGATCCACAAGAACATTATGCAGGATGACAAGCGTGACATGACCGGTGAGAGCAGACGCATAAGAAAGCTTGCCGCCAGGTGCGCTTCGGGGATCTCAAACAGGGAGATCTCACGCCTTAACAGGAGCCGCATCTTCGGCATGGTGAGACAGATCGTTTTAAGCCTCGGAAAGAACTTCTGCAATGACGGATATATCGCGAACCAAAAAGACGTCTTTTATCTGACTTATGACGAGATGTTTGCCATGGTATATGAACCGTTTGATGCAAGGGAGCGCATTGAGCAGCGGAAGAACGAATACCGTATGTACAAGTGCCTGCCGGCGTTTTCAAGACTTGTTTTCGAGAAGGAGGAATTCTCCAAGCATCATGTCAGCGTAAACTCGCATAAGATGGTACAGCGAAACGGCGTCATGCAGGGCGTGCCCTGTTCAGGCGGCATATCCGAGGGGGAGGCTCTTGTTGTTGAGGACATCTCGATGCTCGAGAACGCGAAAGATAAGATCCTGGTTACAAAGATGACCGATCCGGGCTGGGTGTTTTATCTTGCCTCGGCAAAAGGTGTAATATCTCAGAAGGGATCGATACTTTCGCATACTGCGATAATATCGCGCGAGATCGGCATACCGTCTGTAGTCGGCGTCGCGGACGCAATGAACAGGATAAATACCGGAGACATCGTCAGGATGGACGGTTCTTCCGGAAGGATAGAGATCGTAAGAAGGAAAGAGTAACAAAGTGTTTGAGATAGTCAGATTCGATAAGGAAGAGAAATACATCAAGGACTTCATAGCCCTGAAAAAGAAGCTCTACACGAGAAAGAACAATACGGAGAACGTGCCTGACATAACGCGTATCCTTACCGGAACGCATCCGCTCTCGCACTACTTCAAACTGGACAAGTTTCTCGTATATGACGGCGGCAAAGTCTGCGGAAGATTCTGTTTTACGACATATCCGGACGATCCGGTCTGCTATATCGGATTTTATGAGTGCGTCAATGATGATGCCGCGGCCTCGTTCCTTTTCGAAAATGCTGCGAGGATAGCGTCGGAGATGGGATACAACAGAATAACGGGCCCCGTTGACTGCTCGTTCTGGATCAAGTACAGGCTCAAGATAAATCTTTTCGACAGGCTTCCTTATACGGGCGAGCCATACAATCTTGATTACTACCTGAAACAGTTTACGGACAACGGTTATTCAGTCTGCGAGCACTATATCTCCAATTACTTCACCAAGATAGTCGAGCCTGATCCCAAGTATGTGAAAAGGCTGAACGAATTCAGGGCAAAGGGCTACGAGATAAGGAGTCCGAGGCCGGAAGAATTCGATAAGGTGCTTGGCGAGATCTATGTTCTGATAACAAGGCTTTACAGCAACTTCCCGATATACCGCGGCCTTACGGAAGAGGAGTTCAGGCAGGTCTTTAATGATTACAGGCTGATCCTGGACCTCAGATACGTAAAGATGGCATATTTTAAAGGCGAAGCCGTTGCATTCTTTATTGGAGTGCCCGATTACGGCGCGAGAGTCTATAACACGAAGAACCTGATAAACCTTTTGGGTGTCCTTAAGAGGAAAAAGAAGGCTGAGGCTTATATCCTGCCGTATCTCGGGGCACTTCCGGAACATGCCGGGCTAGGCGCGGCGCTTACCGGTGCCATGATGGTGCAGCTCAAGGAGACCGGAGGAGAGAGTATAGGCGCGCTCTGCAGGGACGGCAAGATATCCGGACATTATGCGAAAGTCTTTTTCGATAACGAATACGAGTACGCGCTTCTCACAAAGGAAGTCGGCCGCGGCTGATCCCGTAAACACTTTACCCGTTTTGTTTACGGAATCCGTCTGTCACACACAAGTAATTTTGCACCTCTTAATTTTTATTATATAATCAAGTATCGGTGCTGAGCCGATCCTTATAAGGAGGATGTGCCATATGGAATTCCGAGCGAGACTTACTGATGAGATGACGGACAGCGAGATCCTTCATATGAAACTTGTCCGTGAACTTGGAGGCGAGTGCTTTGTCCTCCTTGAGAATAACGGTGTACTGCCGATAAGACAGCCCGGTAAGATAGCGCTTTACGGAAGCGGTGCCAGACATACGGTCCAGGGCGGCTCCGGAAGCGGCGAAGTTAATACCAGATTCAATGTAAACGTTTATGACGGCTTTGTTGACGCGGGATTTGAGATCACGACCGACGGATGGCTGTCCAGATATGATGAAGCTTTCGATCAGAATCTTGCTGATTATAAGCAGACTGTCGCCGCATATGCGGAGGCTCAGGGCTGTGCTTTGGCAAATGCTTATTTTGAAGTCGCAGAGCCCACTCCTGCAGAACCCCTCATCAGTGAACAGGATTACCTTGATTCAGCATGCGATACTGCTGTTTATGTCATTGCGCGTGCTTCAGGCGAAGGCCGCGACAGGGTTGCCGAGAAAGGCGATTATTATCTGACTGATGAAGAAGAAGCAAACATCGATTTTGTCATCTCTCATTATGCGAATTCGATAGTCATCTTGAATGTCGGCGGCATCATCGATACATCCGCCCTCAAGAGCGATCCCAGGCTCGGTGCGCTTCTTCTTGCAGGCCAGACCGGTAATCAGGGAGGTCTTCTCATAGCTGATGTCATCACCGGTAAGGTCAATCCTTCGGGCAAGCTTTCGGATACATGGGCAAAGTCTTACGAGGATTATCCCGGAGCAGCCGAATTCGGCTCCAATAACGGCAATACTGACGACGAGTTCTATCGTGAAGGCATCTATGTCGGATACAGGTATTTCGATTCATTCGGTATCACGCCTCTTTATCCTTTCGGATACGGACTCTCATATACGACATTCTCACTTGAGGTTACTTCAGTCGAAGCTGATTCAACGGTCATAACCGTTAATGCGCTTGTTACAAATACTGGTGACGAATTTGCGGGAAAGCAGGTCGTACAGGTCTATTTCTCCGCGCCTCAGGACAGGATCGACAAGCCTTATCAGGAACTTGTCGCATTTGCGAAAACAGATCTTCTTGAACCCGGTTATTCGCAGGAACTCAGGATCTCGTTTGATGCTTCAAGATTTGAATCTTACGACGATGACATCTGTGCCAGGGTCATTGACATGGGCGACTATCTTATCCGTGTCGGAACAAGTTCGAGAGACACCAGGATCGCTGCTGTCATCAACATTCCCGAGCAGATCACATGCGAGAAATATCACCGTTTCCTGGTAGATGAACCCCAGTATAAATTTGACGAGCTCCAGAATCCCGGAACCGGCAAGAAACTCCGCGCTCATCTCGATGAGGCGCAGCTTGAGGATGCCATCAGGATCACGCTTGACACGTTCCGCATCAGAAGGAGCATCGTCAGATACAGAGGCGTCAATGAGGCGCATGTTGACGGACGCAAAGGGGATACCATCACTCTCGGTTCCGTTATCGGCCGCAATGCAGGCGTTTCTGAACTCGTTGCGCAGTTCTCCGTTAAGGAACTTGCCGAACTCTGTGTCGGCAATTACGACAGGGGAGACTTAGAGGACGGAATGGTCTTCTCGGCATCCGGAAATGTTCCCGGAGCAGCTGCAGAGACCATCGATAAATATGCTGTATCGCGTAAGATCCCGCCGATCGTCATGGCTGACGGTCCTGCAGGCTTAAGGCTTCAGCCTCACTTCAAGGCTACCGCTAAGGGTGACCTTCTTCCGGGCGGAGGAAAGTTCGGCTATATTGATTATCCGTTCCCGGATGATCTTCCTGAGGATGCGGTGGATTACTATCAGTACTGCACGATGATCCCTACGGCGACAGCTCTTGCCCAGACATGGAACCTTGATCTTATCTGGCAGTTGGGACGTCTTGTCGGCGAAGAGATGGAAGAATACGGAGTTAACCTCTGGCTGGCTCCCGGAATGAATATCCACAGAAATCCTCTCTGCGGAAGGAACTTTGAGTATTATTCGGAGGATCCTCTTCTTACCGGCCTTTGTGCTATGGCTGATACAAAGGGCGTTCAGTCCATTGACGGAAGAGGTACGACCATCAAGCATTTCTGTGCGAACAACCAGGAAGACAACCGCATGTTCACGAATGCGCACATCTCACCCCGTGCTCTAAGAGAGATCTATCTCAAGGGCTTTGAGATCTGCGTCAGGGAAGCACAGCCTTTCGCAGTCATGGCTTCCTACAATCTCGTAAACGGTATCCACACCTGCAATAACTATGAGCTTATCCAGAACATCCTGCGTGACGAATGGGGCTTTGAAGGCATCGTCATGACAGACTGGTTCTCATCTTTCCAGGATGTTGCTTTCCTTGGCTACAATAAGACATACAAGTACCCTGCCGGAAGTCCTAGACTCTGCGTTTACGCGGGCTGCGACCTCCAGATGCCGGGATGCCAGGAAAATGTCGATGATATCATAGAAGCCGTCTACAATAACAAACTGTCCAGAGCTGATCTGCAGGAATGCGTGATGAATCTCATCAGACTCTGTATCAAGTGCGTTTAAGGAGAAGTAATGGCGGAAAAGATCAGTTTTGAATACAGGGAAGGCGATGATGTCGTCATCGTAACTATCAGCGGCGCGGCATCAGGCAGTGAATTCAGGAATCCTCTCATGGCTTCCTGCAATCTTCTCAGAGAAAAGCTCGGAGCTTCATACATAATCGACATTCCGGAAGGATTTACGGTCAATGAGGAAGATGCGGAATGGATCGATGATCATTTCATACCGCTCGTAAAGAGAAGCTGTGCGGGAAGGATCATCCTCATACTGCCTGAAGATGATGACAGGCGCGGAAAGTGCGAGGAAAGATTCGGAAACAGTATCGGATTCTTTTTCGCTTCCGATTACGGGAACGCAGTCAAGGTATTGAGCGATACCGACATCAAGGAAGAGGAAGCGGCTGCGCCTAAGATAGCAGGCAAGACCAAGAACCAGTGGAGAGACCATTTTTCTTACGTCTGGTTCAAGTATTCGATCTTCCCGATCGCTATAGCCATCATCGTACTTCTCTGCCTGAGCATTTTCGGAAAGTCGAAGAATGACGTTATCGTATATTCGTTCGGTTTCTTCGAACTCGATAACACATATATGGAAGAAGCTTTGAAGAATGAGGGCTTTTCGGTGCCTTATTTCCCGGCCGCGGTAGTCGTCATGCCCAACCAGGAAGGAAAGAAGCCCACCGGTTATGATCAGGAATCGGCATCAGCATATTTCATGACGGTTCCTGATGTGGTCGTTTCCGATGGTGTGACTTACAGTTATTACTATTCAAGTTTCGGTGTTTATCCCGAGTCTTATGAGAAGATCATGAGCGGACTGAACGAAGAAACGAAAAAGCATGTCGAGCCAGTCTATATGTCGGCGGCGGATGCTGAGGAAGCAATAAGAAGATTCAATGCCTGGTCCGGCAAGGGAGACCCTGACATTGAAGCAGCAGATAAGACGAATGACGATACCACGAAGTTCATCATCGGATTAAGACTTAACGATACCGAAGCCTGCAAAAAGCTCGGATACAGGACAGGCTGGGAAAAGTCTGATTCCAGGCTCATTTTCAGCATGTATTCAAAGTGTACTGACCGTGAGAAGAGCGAGAAGGCGATCATCACACTGCTCAACAGCGCCTATTGATTTGATTACCGCCTCGGGCGGGTTACCGGAGGATTAATATGAATATCGAATTTACCGGCAAAAACGGCACCTTCAGAACCACTGAGGCTGATAAGACAAGTTATCTCTATCTTCCCGTCGGAAGTCCTTCCGGTGTTATGGGTTCGGTCACTCCCAGAGGAGGCGGCGACACCAAGCTTTCTCAGGGCCGTTTCTTTCTCCATCCCGTTGTGGTCGAGGACCTTCAGGAATCGATGTATTCCCGTAACTTCTGGCTTTTCATCGACGGCGTTGGTTTAAAGTCGGCTACGGGTTTTTCTTTGAGCCAGCTCGGTTCAAATGAAGACGCGCAGCTTGAAGCGGGATTTCTCTGGCAAAAGACAACCAGAAAGATCGCTGACGGCATAAAGGCTGAAGTCCTTTTCTTTGCGCCTGCTGGAAAAGACAGGGCGGAAGTGATGCAGGTTAAGATAACCAATGAAGGGAACAGCGACATATCATTCATTCCTTCTGCGGCGGTACCGGTATTTGCGCGCGGTGCCGATCACATCAGGGATCACAGGCACGTCACCTCTCTGCTGAATGTGGTCGAAGTTCTGGAAGACGGCATCGAAGTAAGACCGACGATGGCATTTGACGAAAGAGGCCACCACAGGACTTCTGATACCTATGTTGTACGTGCGCGTGATGGTGAGGGGAATATCCCCGACGGCATAGATCCGACTGTGCTCGATTTCACTGGCGACGGCGGAAACCTTCTCGATCCTGCCGGAGCAAAGATCAGCGAAGGTATGGTCCCCGGCTCTGTTGTAACGGGACAGGAAGCATTTGCAGGCATCAAGTTTGCGAAAAAGACACTCACGCCCGGCTCAGCTGCAGAATACAACATCGTTCTCGGCTTTGACGGCGAGGGCGGCAGATATCTCGAGAGCACAGCAGTCAGTGCTGCTTTTGAAGAAACAAAATCATACTGGGAAAACGAAAAGATAATCCACACGAAGACCGGTGATCCGCTTTTCGACGGTTGGATGGAATGGGTCAGTGTGCAGCCGTCATTGAGAAAGTTATATGGCTGCTCGTTCCTGCCTTATCACGATTACGGCAGGGGCGGAAGAGGCTGGAGAGACCTCTGGCAGGATTCTCTCGCTCTGCTCCTTAGAAACCCCTCCGATGCAAGGGACGACCTTGTAAGTTATTTTGCGGGCGTCCGCATGGACGGCTCCAATGCCACGATAATCGGCTCAAAGAAAGGCGAGTTCATCGCTGACCGCAACGGCATTCCGAGAGTTTGGATGGATCACGGTTTCTGGCCTGTGTTTACTGTCGATCTTTACCTCGGCAGAACAGGCGATTATGATTTCCTTTTCGAGAAGCAGCCCTATTTCAAGGACCGTATGGTCTTCAGAGGCGAACGTTTCGATGACGGGTTCGATCCCGATTCTGATCCCAAGGAACTTACGGCATCCGGAGAAGTATATCTGGGCAGCGTTCTCGAGCACATGCTGACCGAGACCGTAACGCAGTTCTTTGACTGCGGTGAACACGGAAACATGAGGCTCCGCGGAGCCGACTGGAACGATGCTCTCGACATGGCTTCGGCAAAAGGCGAGAGCGTTGCGTTTACGGCAGCTTATGCCGGCGCGCTCACGATGCTTTCATCGATAATCAGAGACTGCGGCAGATCAGACATCGAGGTCTTTGAAGAACTCATCAATCTGATCTGTGCCGACGAATATGACGATCCGGCAGAAAAGAGAAAGCTGCTGCTCGATTATGAGGCAAGCGTGGCAAAGAACGTCTCGGGTTCCATGATGATCATGGACGCGGAGAAACTTGCTTCCCATCTTGATCACATGGCCGAATGCATCAGAAAGCACATCCGCGAAAACGAGATCGTATCTGACGGCAAAGGCAACAGATGGTTCAACGGTTATTACGACAATGATTCCCAAAAGGTCGAAGGCATCGTGAACGGTGATGTCCGCATGATGCTCACTTCACAGGTCTTTACCGTCATGTTCGGCACGGCTGATGAAGCGGCCGTCAAGGATGTCATCAGATCCTGCGATGAATATCTGTATGCGCCCGCGCTCGGAGGCTACAGGCTCAACACCGATTTCCACGAGGTCAAGATGAACATGGGAAGGGCATTCGGCTTTGCGTACGGCGAAAAGGAAAACGGCGCGGTGTTCTGCCACATGGCAGTCATGTATGCGTTTGCTCTCTATACTAGAGGTTATGCAAAAGAAGGCTTCAAGGTCTTTAACAACCTGTTCACCCAGAGCATGAGCGAAGACGGAAGGATGTATCCCGGCATCCCCGAGTATTTCAACGGAATGGGAAGAGGAATGTATCCCTATCTGACCGGTGCCGCAAGCTGGGCAGTCCTTCTGGTCCTCACAAAGATGTTTGGAATGGATTCCGTTAACGGAAAGATCAGGCTTGAGCCCGCACTCCTCGCATCACAGTTTGACAGCGATGGCCGCGCTTCCGTAGTTGCTTACCAGAAGGGGAAGCCTTTCACTCTGACTTATGTTAATCCCGGCAAGCTTGATGCGGGTTCATACGGCATCGTTTCATTTACAGCAGGAGGCAGAAAACTGCAGCTCGAAGACGGAGGATTCATTCCCGAAGAGGCATTTGAGGGAGAGTGCCCCGAGATAATCTGCGAACTGGGCTGACGGCGTCATTTGTACAGCAGAACGTCCCTATAGTAGGGACACTTCCCGGGACAAACAGCCCGATTTGGCCCAAATGTACAGCAAATGGTCCCTATAGCAGGGACGCTTTTCGGGACAATAGGTCGGATTTGAACCAAATGTACAGCAGATGGTCCCTATGACAGGGACATTTTCAGGGACAAACAGCCCGATTTGGCCCAAATGTACAGCAAATTGCAGTGGTAAGCTTTTTTTAGACACGGGTCAGTTATTTCTTAGACAGGATCTCCTATAATCAGAACAGATGTAAACATTCACTAGACAAGCATTAAATCTTGCAAGACAGGAGATTTACTATGAAATACACAAAAGAA
>JAIKZM010000169.1 GCA_024682215.1 Saccharofermentans sp.
CTGGCTTGCCACGTCCAAATCAAGAGAAAATCCAGCAAATTACTTGGATTTTACATCAGAATTTCGCTCAGAAACACCCCTGGTATGCTCTATCTTAGTTCAAACATATCTGGACTCTAATTTACTTTTACATTCAACCAACAAATGTCCTTGACAAATGAAGAATCGCGTTTATCTGCAATCGCTGGTAAACCTGCAATCCGGAAAACTTGCGCATCCCCAGAATTCCCCGTATTTTCCGTTCCTTTTTTTCATTACGTTTCCGCAAAGAGGACAGGTCTTCACCTGCTTTGCTGAATCTGACGGGTTTTCTATCTCCTGTTTAAGGCAGTCATAAACCTGCTTGTTGATATGGCAGTCAGCAAGTGCTCGGTGTGCTCCTTCATAAGAAACATCGTAATGTTCGGCAAGTGCCCCCAGAGAATGACTGGGCATATCGGGAAGATATCTTCTGGACAAGGGTAATGTGTCTATATAATCGTTCTTGATCTGCTTCCCGAAAAACCTTACTGCATCCCGCCGGATGAAACCCAGGTCAAATCTCTTGATGTTATGGCCGATAAGAACGCTGTTCCCTATAAATGATATAAAGTCTTTTAATGCTTGCTCCATATCGGGAGCGTCCTTGACCATGTCATCCGTTATCCCGTTGATGCAGCTCGCCTGATAAGGTATATGCATCCCTGGATTAACCAGCGTGGAAAACTCTTCAGTAACTTCCCCGCCCGTCACTTTCAACGCAGATATCTCGACGACCTGGTCATTTTCAGTGGACAGACCCGTTGTCTCGAGGTCAAAGAGAACGTAGTCAGTCAAAAGACTGTCCATATTTATCATATAAAGCAGATTCTTTTCTCAGATTAATAGAGGAGCCCTGAAGACTCCTCTAACATTTTTAGTGAAATCATGCGTAAAGTAAATACCTGATTCACATCTTTCTTGTAAACACGGAACCGCAGTTCTGACAGAAAAACTTTACTTTTCCTTTGCCGTTGAAGCCGGTCCCTGCGCCAACCATGGCTCCAACCGGTCCGAATATCCATCCGCCTATGGCACCGTTTACAAGGCCCTTGCCGACCTTGTATCTCTTGTTCTGTGTTACCGGAACGCAATTTGTGCTCCTGCATGTAAACTTAGGGCATCTTATTCTCATATGCTTAATCCTCCTTTATCCATCCATAGGATAGACGCTTACGGTGTACTAATCATGATGGAATTATTAAGAATTCAGAAATTCGGATGTTGACTTCAGAACTTAACGCTGTTAATATCTTAACAGTGTTAAGATATTAGAAAGAAGGATAGTGTTATGTCTAAAGATACTTACCATCATGGCAATCTGAAGAAAGAACTGATAGTAAAGGGCCTGGAATACATTGAAAGATATGGCGTTGAAAGCCTTTCACTGCGTAAGCTCGCTGATGCCGCGGGAGTCAGTTGTGCCGCACCCTATGCCCATTTCAGGAACAAGGAAGAACTTCTTTCGGCAATTCAGGAATTCATAACCGAACAGTTCATGAACACGCTCTCCGAGGCCGCACTTTACTGTAAAGACAGATCACGTCTCCTCATCGAACTCGGTACCGGTTATGTACTTTTCTTTTATGAGAATCCTCTTTACTATAGCTTTCTGTTTAACGGCAGATGTCCCGATCTTGAATCATACACACCGTTTCTGTTCTTCCGTGAGTGCGTGGTCACAACACTTGGGAACACCATCGACGAGGATAAGCTCGAGTACATTATCATCGCATTATGGTCAATGGTCCACGGCCTTGCAGGTCTCATCACCATCAACGGTGTCGTCAACAGGGAACATATATCTGTAGAGATAGAAAAGATACTCACTTCATTGGAAATCAGGAGATAATCATGGTTGGAATATATTTAAGCGGAACAGGCAACACAAGGCACTGCATAGAACTTCTTATGTCCCTGGTCTCCCCGGGATCAGAGGCAATTCCCATTGAAGATCCTGAGGCCATACCGATCATCAGGGAAAACGATGAGATATATCTGGCTTATCCCACACAGTTTTCAAACATGCCGTTTATGGTCAGGGATTTCATAAACAAGCACAACAACATCTGGTCAGGGAAAAAAGTATTCCTTCTTACGACCATGGGACTCTTCTCAGGAGACGGAACCGGCTGCGCTGCGAGACTATTAAAGAAATACGGAGCGGACATACTTGGCGGTCTGCAAGTAATCATGCCTGATTCGATAAGCGATTGTAAATTGCTCAAGAAGCCTGTCGAGGAGTGCAGCAGGATCGTCAGAGATGCAAATAAGAGAATCGCAGGTGTTGCCTTATCCATTTCCTCAGGAAGGTATCCTCAGGAAGGACTGGGTTTCTTTGCACATATGGCCGGACTTTTCGGTCAGAGGCTCTGGTTCTACAACAAGACAACCGGTTACAGGAAAAAGATAAAAGTCAGCGACGCTTGCATAGGCTGCGGCCAATGCGTCAAGAACTGCCCGATGAATAATCTCTCCATTGCTGACGGCAAGGCATTATCTGCTGGCAAATGTGCCATGTGCTACAGATGTGTGAGCATCTGCCCCAAACAGGCGATCACAGTCCTTGGTGATAAAGTTTACGCGCAGTGCAGATTCGACAAATACGTCTGATATAAAAACTTTTTCCCATTTTTTCTACATATCTCCCCCGTCCTGTTTCCAAAACTACAGATCACGCTATCATTGTTGATTGTCCGGCCGCATCCTCACTGTGATAATTGTGCCATTAGTTTCAAACAGGAGGACATCATCATGACAGATATAAAGGAAACCAACTTACAGGATCTCGAATATGTAACAGGCGGCGCAGCTGAAGAATTCGGTCAGCTCGCAGGCATCCTTATTGCTTCCCCGTTTGCCAAACAGTCTTCAAAGCTTGCAGGCGGCAATCTCAGTTCCGAAGAACTTGCATTCATTATGAAGGATAAGCTCGCAAATGTTTATGCGATAGATGCTGATTTTTACATCAATTCCAGCCGCTGCATCAATGTCTTCAGAGATCAGATGACGGGACAAACGCTCTCTTATTCTGATGTTCTCGAAAGGATCATCATCTGATTGGGGGAACATCATATGCATATAGTTCAGATTCCCATTAAGAAATAAATAAACGCCGGAGTTATCTCCGGCGTTATTTTTGTTTTCGTTTTCTCAATGTCAGTTTTATTTGGCCGTTTCGCTTAAATTCATAATATGAGCCGGGTAGAGCGTAATTATCCAGTAGTTATTATTCTCGCTTAAGCGGGCGTAGAACCGTTGTCCTGTACCTTTAACCGCAAATTCGTAAGTACCGTCTTTTTGTCTGTTCTCAGCAAAACTCGCTGCAAAATCTCTGCCGTAATTCTTATTATTCGTTTTCAATATTGCTATCTTGACCATTTCAGGAGCAAGGTCAGTATACTTGTACTGAAATATACAGTGAATATCAGTATCGACTTTCGTTCTCTTAAATATCCTGATCAGAACATTCTTTTTTGCATTCTTTGTCGCTTCTTCATCAAGCTTATTAATGAAATCCTTTACACCTTCACTTTCAACAGCAGTATCGATCGCGTTCTCCTTAACGCCTTCCGCATAGCCCTCGAAAAATGCCTCGCCCACATCTTTTAGGAATCGTTTTGCCACGGCTTTTAATGTGTGTTGTGATTCGTCCCTCAAGCTCACACTCACTAAAAATCTGCCATCGGTTTTTGTCGAACTGATCTTACCGCCCTTGGCTTTAACAAAACCCTCAACTCTCTTTGCATCCAGGGTACATGCGGCCAGATAGCCGTATTCATTAAGCGAAACATACCTGGGATTCGTATAGGTTATTTCCCTCCGATCCGAATAATATTTCTTATCTCCTATGACTTTAAATGCCCTGATGGCATAATCGATCTTTTTGCCTTCTTCCAGTTTGAAGAAGATATAATTCCTGGGAGCCTTTACGGTAACTGTCTCATTTTTTTGCGCACCCTCAGCATGGTAATCTATCTCGTAACCGTCAACATTTTCAACCTGATTCCATATGAAGAATACATTATCGCCATCGATCCTTAATCCCGCATAATCCGGAGATTCAACCGTGTTATCAACAGTTATGGAACTTGTTACCCAAGCCGAGTGTTCATTATTGGCAGACACAGAACGGATCCTGAATACAACCTTAGAATCTTTTTCCACATTCCTCACAAAGCATTCTGTGGTCTTAAATGATGCAACCGGCTGGCTCATGTACTGTATCTCATAAGAAACGGCATTGTCTGCCTTTTTCCATTTGATCTTTAACACCTTGCTGATTTCATCATAAGAATATCTGACATTTTCAGGCTGAGCCGGTTTTAAAGACTCCGTATTCCCTGTTTCCTTAACAGTTTCATCCGCTCTGATGATCCTTTCGGCTTTCACGACTCTGGCGGTCTTGCCGGATGCGCATCCGCCTAAAACAAAAGCACTGATCAAAAACAGTGACGCAGCCTTGATGATGTTTTTTTGCATTTTCATATAATCCTCTAAAAACGAAAGAATGATCTTATTTATCTTTCTTAAACAGATTCATCAGTCTCCATATAAACACGGCCAAACTGATAACGCAAGCGAAAAAAGCAAATACGAGTTTTACGTAATCATATGCCATATATTGTTCCCTCGTTATCAAACTATATCTGAAGAATATAGAAAGCAACGGCAAATATCAATAATAAGGCGTCTCATTTAACTGAGACGCCCCGGGTGATCATATGAATCTTTATCAATTCATCACATGATGATTCTGACTTCTTTATCGTGCCTTGTATCCTTTGTCCTGCTGATTCCCATCAGCTTCTTAAAATGTTCAATGCTCCATTTTGCATTATGTCTGTTTTTTACAATCTGCTTCTTGTGATCCGGTCTCTTTTTAGCCGCATCTCTCTTAGCCTGAGCCTTATTCTCCAAAGCTCTCTTTGCAGCAATCTTCTTTTCGTAAGCTTTCCTTGATTCGGCAGTCTTCTTTGCAGCAGCCTTCTTTGACTCAGCTGTCTTCTCGGCTGCAGTCTTTCCTGCCGCCTTCTGTGCAGCCTTCTGAGCAGCTTTCTTTCCTGCTTCTTCCTTTGCCGCATTCTGAGCCTGCTGTGCTGCCTGATTCATGTTCTTTCTTGCATCAGCATTCTTCTGGGCAGCGACCTTCTTTGCAGAAGCGCTCCTTGCAGCAGCTATCTTTTCGTTCATGTTCATGAACATGGATGCATTCTTTACGGCATCTGCTCTTGCTGACTTTACTATCATGAGTCTCGTGTTGTCTGCAGGAGACTTCTTAACAGGTTTCACAGTTGTTGTCTTGCCTGTTTTCTTAACAGTTGTTTTCTTCGGAGCCTTCTTTTCCACAAGATTGAAGGCACTGTCATCATTATCGTCTTCTTCATTCTGAGCTGATCCCGGAATGAATGCGTTCTCTGTTACCGCTTTTTCTTCAGTATTGTTTTTCGCTGCGTCAAAAGCTACGGGTTCATTCTGTTCCTCAGGTGCCGCTGTTGTTTCGGCAGGAGACTCGATCGCAACTGAAACAGCTGTCGGTACGGGCATGTTTTTCTGAGCTGCACAGCCTGTTGCCATAACGCTCGTTGCAAGCATAGCACTGGTTGCTAAAAGAACCCAAAACTTTTTGTTCATTTCATTGATCCTCCAAAATTGGTAGTTGGTTTCTGTTTGACGTTCGTATTTAATCATCCGCCTCAAGAGGAAACAATGAACAATGTATTGCCCTTTTGATGCTTAACCGACAATTCCGAAGTTACTTGTTGATTAACGTTGAAAAATCATGTTGAGTCTGTCTCAACTGAGCGTTGTTTGTTATTTTTCAGAAACAGAAATACGATAAGATTAAGTTGCATGCAGCATACTTTACAAAAGGAGTAACGCACATGGGAAATACAATTAGCAGCAACATTAAATCTTTCAGAAAAGACAGGGGATTCACGCAGGAAGAACTTGCTGACCTCTTAAACGTGACGCCGCAGGCTGTAAGCAAGTGGGAATCAGGATCCGGTCTGCCGGATACATCAATGCTGATCCCTCTCGCGCAGATCCTCAGGGTTAGCACGGATGCGCTTTTGGGTTATGACTCACTTTCCGAAAACGAGGAAGTGGTAAACAGGGTCAGAGAAACGGTCAGCAGCATGAAGAGCAGTGATGAAGGCAGAGCTGAAAAAGCGCTGCGCATCAGCGAATATCTCTCTACGGAAACAACTCTTAATCCGGGATGCTTTGAGATCATAAAAGACTATGCGGAAGAGGTCGCAAATCTCAGCATGTACGCTGATCCCGTGCTCGAAAACTATTTTCCCGACGATAAGGAACGCCTGGAAAAAATATATAAGGATGCTATCAAAAAAGGTGCATATCTGATCGGTCACTGCAATGACAAAGTCCTTATCGAGAAGACTCACTTTGCTGTCGCATGGATCTATATCCACATGAAGGATTTTGACAATGCAAGGGCTCACATCAATGTACTGCCAAGCATTTCAACAGGCAGGATCGCCGAGAAGATCTCAATGGAACTGACTTTTTTCGAGAGCGGATTCGGCAAGATGAAAGACGATATAGCTGACTGCTCAGTCATGCTTTTCGAGTTGATCGCAAGTTTTCTCAATACGATCGCTCAGGATTACGGCTGGTGCGGTGATAAGGATGAAGCTCTCAAAGTCATCGAATGGTGTGAAGGGATCGTCAAGGCATATGCCTCAAGAAAAGAAACGATCGACATTAATCATTATTTGAGAGTGAGAAGAAGCCTGGCTTTCTTCAGGCTGGTAGCAGTAAAGAGATCCGGTGACGATGAAGGCGCCGTAAAGCTCTACAATGAATTCAAAGATGAGATCAGCCGTGAAGACTTTACCGACGAACAGAAGAAGACCATTATGGATCTTCTTAATAATGACATTGCCCACTACAGCAAAAACAGATGATCTTAAGGTGTATCCGGTTACTTCTTGTCTTTTTTAGACTTCGAGTTTTTCAATACGATCCCAATGATGATCATTACTACTGCAGCTCCGACGAATACATATTTAAGAATGTCGTATAACATAAACGCCTCCTGATCAGCCCTTAGGTTACGGTAATTATATCATTAGAAAACACAAGCCAAAGAAAATGCCCGGAGAATCATCTCCGGGCATTTCTTATAACTTAACTTAAATCCTTAGATTAAGCCTTGTGCTTGATAGCTGCCTGTGCTGCTGCAAGACGAGCGATCGGTACACGGAAAGGTGAGCAGGATACATAGTCGAGACCGATCTCATCGCAGAACTCTACGGATGTCGGGTCACCACCGTGCTCGCCGCAGATTCCGAGGTGGAGGTCAGGACGTACTGCCTTACCGTTCTCGATAGCCATCTTCATGAGCTTACCTACGCCGTTCTGGTCGAGACGTGCGAACGGATCAGACTCGAAGATCTTTGACTCATAGTAAGCCTGGAGGAACTTGCCTGCGTCGTCTCTTGAGAAACCGAATGTCATCTGTGTAAGGTCGTTTGTACCGAAGCAGAAGAACTCAGCTTCCTTAGCGATCTCGTCAGCCGTAAGAGCAGCTCTCGGGATCTCGATCATGGTACCAACCTTGTAGCCCATGTTGACGCCTGCAGCCTTGATCTCTTCGTCAGCAACCTCAACGACTACCTTCTTAACGTTAACGAGCTCCTTGATCTCGCAAACGAGCGGGATCATGATCTCAGGTGTTACGTTCCAATCGGGATGCTTGGCATTGACGTTGATAGCAGCACGGATAACTGCTCTTGTCTGCATCTTTGCGATCTCAGGATATGTAACAGCGAGACGGCATCCACGGTGACCCATCATCGGGTTGAACTCGTGGAGTGAAGCGATCATTGTCTTGATGTCTTCAACAGACTTGCCCTTCTTTGCAGCGAGAGCCTTGATGTCGTCTTCTTCTGTAGGTACGAATTCGTGGAGCGGCGGATCAAGGAATCTGATGGTAACGGGATGTCCCTCGAGAGCCTCATAGAGAGCTTCGAAGTCAGACTGCTGCATAGGGAGGATAACGTCGAGTGCTGCCTCACGCTCCTCAACTGTCTCAGAGCAGATCATCTCACGGAATGCGTCGATCCTGCCTTCACCGAAGAACATGTGCTCTGTACGGCAGAGACCGATACCCTCAGCGCCGAGCTCGCGAGCCTTCTTAGCATCGTTGGGTGTATCAGCGTTTGTACGTACTTCAAGTCTCTTGAACTCGTCAGCCCACTTCATGATGCGGCCGAAGTAACCGTTGTTGGGATCAGCGTCGACCTGAGCGATAGCGCCGTCATAGATCTTACCTGTAGAACCGTCAAGGGAGATGATGTCGCCTTCCTTGAATGTCTTGCCTGCAAGAGTGAACTTCTTGTTAGCTTCGTCCATTGCGATGTCGCCGCAACCGGAAACGCAGCACTCACCCATACCACGTGCAACAACTGCAGCGTGTGATGTCATACCGCCACGAACTGTGAGGATACCCTCAGCAGCCTTCATACCTGTGATGTCTTCAGGAGATGTCTCAAGTCTTACGAGGACAACCTTCTCTCCCCTGTCATGCCAAGCAACTGCGTCGTCAGCCGTGAAGACGATCTTACCGCAAGCAGCTCCCGGAGAAGCGCCCAAGCCCTTGCCGATAGCCTCTGCAGCCTTGAGTGCAGCGGGATCGAACTGAGGGTGAAGGAGTGTATCAAGGTTACGGGGATCGATCATAGCAACTGCTTCTTCAGGTGTTCTCATGCCCTCGTCAACGAGGTCGCATGCGATCTTCATAGCAGCCTGAGCGGTTCTCTTACCGTTTCTTGTCTGGAGCATGTAGAGCTTACCGTGCTCAACTGTGAACTCCATGTCCTGCATGTCTCTGTAGTGCTTTTCGAGAGTCTCGCAAACCTGTGTGAACTGAGCGAATGCCTCAGGGAACTTCTGCTCCATCTCAGCTATCTTCATAGGAGTACGTACGCCGGCAACAACGTCCTCACCCTGTGCGTTTGTAAGGAACTCACCGAAGAGGCCCTTCTCACCTGTAGCAGGGTCACGTGTGAAAGCAACGCCTGTACCGCAGTCGTCACCCATGTTACCGAATGCCATGGACTGAACGTTAACAGCTGTACCCCAGGAATAAGGGATATCGTTGTCTCTTCTGTAAACGTTAGCTCTCGGGTTGTCCCAGGATCTGAATACGGCCTTGATTGCGCCGACGAGCTGCTCCTTAGGATCTGTCGGGAAGTCTGAACCGATCTTAGCCTTGTACTCAGCCTTGAACTGGGAAGCGAGTTCCTTGAGGTCGTCAGCTGTAAGCTCAACGTCCTGCTTAACTCCTCTTTCAGCCTTCATCTTATCGATAAGCTCTTCGAAGTACTTCTTACCGACTTCCATAACAACGTCGGAATACATCTGGATAAATCTTCTGTAGCAGTCCCAAGCCCATCTGGGGTTGTTGGACTTTTTAGCGATAACATCAACAACCTGCTCGTTGAGACCAAGGTTGAGGATAGTATCCATCATGCCAGGCATGGAAGCTCTTGCACCTGATCTGACAGAAACAAGGAGAGGGTTCTCGAGATCACCGAATTTCTTTCCTGTGATCTCTTCAAGCTTAACGATGTACTCCATGACCTGCGCCATGATCTCATCATTGATCTGACGTCCGTCTTCGTAGTACTTGGTGCAAGCCTCGGTGCTGATCGTGAATCCCTGAGGAACAGGAAGACCGATGTTCGTCATCTCAGCAAGGTTTGCGCCCTTTCCTCCGAGGAGTTCGCGCATGTTTCCGTTGCCTTCGGTGAACAGGTAAACGTACTTTGTCATTGTAATTGTCCGCCTTTCATTTATGTTTAAAAATTTTTATTTCGTAAAACTTGTTGCCCGTAGAAATTATTCTATCAGAAATCGAACTTATCGCTGAAGAATTCTTCCAATTTCTCGATAGGGAATCTGATGTTGCCGGGCTCGTACTCGACATTCTTCATGGAGTCGCGCTCACGGATCGTTACACAGCCGTCATTCTCTGAATCGAAGTCATAAACGACGCAGTAAGGTGTTCCGATCTCATCCTCTCTTCTGTAACGCTTGCCGATGCTCTGACGGTCATCAAACTCACACATGTACTTCTTGGAAAGCTTCTCGAATACTTTGCCTGCATTCTCAGAGAGCTTTGCGGAAAGAGGAAGAACAGCGATCTTGATAGGAGCAAGGAACGGATGGAATCTCATTACTGTTCTTACATCACCGCCCTCGAGCTCCTCTTCGTCATATGCAGAGCAGAGGAATGCGAGAGTAACACGGTCAGCACCGAGCGAAGGCTCGATAACATATGGAATGTACTTCTCGTTCTTTGCGGGATCGAAATATGTAAGATCCTGCTTTGAGTATTCCATGTGCTGCTTGAGGTCGTAGTCAGTACGGTCTGCGATGCCCCAGAGCTCGCCCCAGTCTGTGAACGGGAAAGCAAACTCATAGTCTGTTGTTGCTCTTGAATAGAAAGCAAGCTCTTCTTTAGCGTGGTCTCTTGTCCTGAGCTCGTTCTCCTTGATGCCGAGGCTGATCAGCCAGTCATGGCAAAACTGCTTCCAGTAATCAAACCACTCGAGGTCTGTGCCGGGTTCGCAGAAGAACTCAAGCTCCATCTGCTCGAACTCTCTTGTACGGAAGATGAAGTTTCCGGGTGTGATCTCGTTTCTGAAAGACTTACCGATCTGGCAGATACCGAACGGAAGCTTCTTTCTTGCGGAACGCTGAACGTTCGCAAAGTTAACGAAGATACCCTGAGCTGTCTCAGGTCTTAAATAAACCTCAGAAGTTGCATCCTCGGTAACACCGATGAATGTCTTGAACATGAGGTTGAACTTTCTGATATCGGTGAAGTTGTGACCGCCGCATACAGGGCAGGGAATGTTCTTCTCTCTGATATAAGCAACCATGTCTTCAGGGCTCATACCTTCAACGGATACACCCTCAACACCGTTCTCCTTGTTCCAGTCCTCTACGAGGTTGTCTGCTCTCTGACGTGCCTTGCACTGCTTGCAGTCGATAAGAGGATCCGAGAAACCGCCTACGTGGCCGGAAGCAACCCATGTCTTGGGGTTCATGATGATCGCTGCGTCGAGTCCTACGTTATAGGGACTCTCCTGAACGAACTTCTTCCACCATGCGGCTTTAACGTTATTCTTAAGCTGAACGCCTAACGGACCGTAATCCCATGAGTTTGCGAGGCCGCCGTAGATATCCGAACCCGGATATACGAAACCTCTGACCTTAGCGAGGGATACGATCTTGTCCATTGTCTTCTCAACAGCCATTATTTATCTCTCCCTTAGTCTTCCTGCTTTTCTTCATCATCGGCAAATTCGTCTTCTACGTATTCGCCGTCTGCAGCCTCATCCTCTTCACCGCCGTTGATGGCATTGAAAAGATTGTCGATGCCCTTCTCGCTGATTTCCTGTGTAAGATCGATACCGGTTCTCTCAAGACGCTCTTCCTCGAGAAGTCTCTGTCTTGTTCTCTCCTCTTCGATCCTGCGGATCTTCTCTTCACGTGTGATCGGGATCGTGATCTGATCAGAGACGTCACCCTCTACGGCAACGATCTTATCTGCAGCGACCTCACGGCATGCAAGTGAGACAACATTTGCTGCATCGGTATCGTCAACCATAGGCTGAGCACCGTCTGTAAGTTCTCTCGCACGCTTGCTTACGAGTACTGCGAGATCGTAAGGGCTTGCTGATTTTGCCTTGAGTTTCTCGATTGAAGGATCTGTTAACATTTTTCCTCTCTCCTTTATAAAAGTGCTTTTGCTGTATCTATGTTCTTCGAAGCTTTAAGCTTTTCGGCTGTGATTATCGCGACTATCTCTTTTGCCGCGGTGTCCAGGTCTCCGTTGGTCACAAGGTATTCGAATTCGTCTGCACGTCCGATCTCTTCCTTTGCCTGGGCAAGTCTTTTTTGTATCTTCTCCTCAGTCTCGGTGCCTCTTCCGCGGAGCCTGTTCTCGAGTTCTTCCATTGAAGGCGGGAGAATGAATATCGTTACCGTGTCGACATCGAACTTTCTGTTGAGCGCAAGGCTGCCTTCTATCGTTATATCGAAAAGAACGTCCTGTCCTTTGGAGACCATCTGCTTAAGGGGCCCTGCCGGTGTTCCGTAGTAGTTATCGACATAGGTGTCGTACTCAACGATCTCACCGTCTTTTATCATCTGCTCGAACTGGTCCTTGGACCTGAAATAATATTCGACGCCGTCTTTTTCCTGGCCTCTGGGTGCTCTTGTCGTAACTGAGATGGAATGTCCTACACTTCCGGGATTTGCCTGCTCAAGAAGTTGTTCGACTCTCGCTAGTACCGTACCCTTACCAACACCCGAAGGTCCTGATACTGCAACGATCAATCCTCTGAATTCCCTCATCCCAGCATCTCCTTTATCTCAGCACAGCTCTTGGCTGAAAGAAGGATCATGTCAGTATCCGTGATGACCGCCGACTGGCACTTCTTGCCTGCGCAGCAGTCTACGCACGAACCTCTGTCCTTCGCATCCTGTATCATACGTCTGACAGGGGCGGAGTCAGCAGCGGCAACGCAGACTATCCTGCTCCTTGCCGCGATATTTCCAAAACCGATGTCAATGAATTCTGCCATGTCTTGTTCCTTATACCAGGTTCTGAACCTGTTCCCTCATCTCTTCGACAATGTTCTTGCAAAGAAGCACATTGTTAGTGATCTCAATGTCATTTGCTTTGCTTCCGGTCGTATTGACCTCGCGGTTGATCTCCTGGATGAGGAAATCCATCTGCTTTCCGACAGCACCGTCACCTGAAAGGATCTTCCTTGCCTGTGCTATGTGGCTTGAAAGCCTGGTGAGCTCTTCATCTATCGCGCACTTGTCGGCAAATACGGCAACCTCTGCGGCAAGCCTGTTGTCATCATAAAACGCGCGCTGGTCGCTCGTAAGGATCTCATCGATCCTTGCAGTGAGCTTTTCCCTGTATGTCTCTATAACGGAAGGAGCGTGTGTGAAGATGTCATTTCTGATCTTCTCGAGTGTATCGACTTTGGAAAGGATGCTGGCACAAAGGTTGTCGCCTTCTCTCTTTCTCATCGCGAGCATTCCGTCGATCGCCAGATTAAGGACCTCAGTAAGTTCTTCGGCAGCTCTGGCCTCATCTATGGTCTTCTGCTCAATGGAAAGAACATCGGAGAATCCCGCGAGATCCGTTGCCTTGAAGTTGTCCTCCCTGCCCGAGATCTCAGCAAGTTCTTTTGCGGCATCGGAATAAGCCTTTGCAAGGCCTTCGTTGACCGTTACTGTCTGGCCTGCATTCTCTGTATCGCTGTAATTGATATAGCAGTCGATCTTGCCTCTGACGAGACGGTCGGTGATAATCCTTCTGACATCAACTTCGGCAAAATTGAAAAGTCTCGGGAGTCTTACATTAATATCGCAAAACCTGCTGTTGACCGACTTAAGTTCCACACTGTATTTTCTGGTATCAAAAACTTTCTCACCGCGGCCGAACCCGGTCATGCTGTAAGCCATAAAAACTCCTTAGATGGTACGGAATAAAAAAGCCTTACCGCTTTGGAATATTCCTCCGCTTAAGGCTCGCGATTATTATATATTATTATAAGAAAGTTGTCTATCAAATTGATTTTATCTATACCCGCAACGCCTTTATTTATTGCGTTTGCGGACCTGAAAATTTTTTCAAAGCAGGTTTCGTGTCAGCAAATAAAGACCGGTCTGAAATCAACGTAATCAGCTGACGCGCAGATGAACCCGGTGCCACCGAGATCGCCTTCGAAAACTTTCTTGTGTGCTTTCCCGTGAAGATGTCCGTAAACACAGAAATCGATCCCGCCCTCTGCCATCATTTCCGCAAATTCCGTAAAATCTCTTTTCGCCGTTACGGGCGGATAATGGATCATGAAGATGTGCTTTTTTGCATGCTCCGGATCAGCCTGATTCATGACATCGATGCACATCTTGATCCTGAGTTTTTCGCGTTCATATATCTTTTTGTTTTCAGATCCTTCGATGCTCTCTTTGGTCTCGATCATCCATCCCCTTGTACCCGTGATAAGCGTGTCCTCAACGGGGATCACGTTGGTCCTGACGAACTCGAGATCGTTAAGCCCTTTTTCCGCAAAGAACTCTTCCATCTTTTTGATCGTCGTCCACCAGTAATCGTGGTTTCCGCGGCACAAAAGCTTCCTGCCGGGCAGCTCCGATATGAACCTGAAATCCTCTTCAGCCTTGTTTATATATGTTGCCCATGAGATATCACCCGGGATAAGCACGGTGTCGTTTTCCCCGACAGTGCTCTCCCAGTTCTCTTTCACTCTCGAAATGTAGTCTCCCCAGGAATGCCCGAACACTTCCATGCTCTTGTTGGGGCAGCTGAGTGACAGATGCAGATCGGCTAAGGCGTAGATCGCCATTTCACTCTCCTTCGTGAAAGAATCCGTATATCGCTTCGGCATCCTTTTCGGAGATTCCTTTGACCTGTGCAAGGTTCTCTGCGGATGCTTCGCTGACAGCTTTAATTGTACCAAAAGACTCCAGCAGGAGTTTTCTTTTCGCCGGACCGATACCCGGTATTCCTTCAAGCTTATATCTCATGTTTCTCTTTCCCGCCAGTTTTCTCTGATAAGAGATCGCGAATCTGTGGACCTCATTCTGAACGGTGGTAAGGAACCTCAGCAGTCCCACTTCGCCGTCAGTCAGTTCTCTTCCTTCGAGCCTTATCTCCTCACCGTTTTCGAACACGATGCCGGCAGTCTTGTGGCGATCGTTTTTCACCATTCCCGCCAGCCTGATATTCTCAGTTCCGGGAAGTTCCCTCACGACCGATGCAACAGCGCCGAGCTGGCCTGCTCCGCCGTCGACCAGTATGATGTCAGGCCATGTGAAACCGTCACTTCCGGAATGAGCAAAGCGCCTCTCCAAAGTCTCCCTCATCGAAGCATAGTCATCCTGCTCAGTGACTCTTTTCATCTTAAATAATCTGTACGACTGGCGGTCGGGTTTTCCGTCCCTGAACACGACCATGCCCGCACATATGTCATCGTTTCCGAGGTTGGAAATATCGAACGATTCCGCCCGTGAAAGAGAACCGTCGGGTGCGCCCATCAGCTGCTCAAGATAGCGAAGCGGCGCAGACGGATCGGCACCGGCATTGCCGCCTCTGAGAATGCGGCGCACCATCATTTCACGCGCATTGAGCCTGACGAGATCGGACAGCTCGGTGAGTTCTCCGCGCTCTGCGACATGCAGCCTGACTTTTCTTCCGGCCTTTTCCGAAAGAAAACTCTCTATGGAAGGAATGTCTGCTTCTTCAGGCACATACGGGATCAGTACAAGCGGCGGCACAACAGGAGCCTGTTCGTAGTACTGCATAAGAAAGTTCAAAAGTATGTCGGGCTGCTCGTTCTCATCACCCGGAAAGAAATAAGTTGAAGATCCTACGATCCTTCCTTCTCTCAGTTCAAGTTTTCTTACGCATGTCTCACCGGCATCGGAATAAAGACCGATTGCATCAACATCGCGCTCAACACTGAGGAATACACGCTGGTTGCGGCTAATGTTCTTGAGAGCGATCATGCGGTCGCGGAGCACTCCTGCGCGCTCAAATTCAAGCGCCTGCGAAGCCTTCTCCATCTGTTCCGTGATGTCCTTTTCGATACCGTCGTATTTTCCTTCAAAGAAGAGGACGATCTGTTTTGTCATCCTTCTGTAGTCATCAGCGCTGACGGTTCCAAGACAAGGCGCCATGCACTTGCCGATGTGGTAGTTAAGGCATGGTCTTTCTTTGCCGATATCCCTCGGGAAGACCTTTCTGCAGCGCTTCAGTGGAAAGATGTCGGAAATGGCTTTAAGCACCTCGTTGCAGTCAGAATTCATGTAAGGACCGTAATATCTTGCCCCCGCTTTTCTGGCAGCAGGATCAGGACGGAACGCTTTGAAAACCCTGGGGTATTCTTCGTTTAATGTTATGCAGATATAGGGGTATCCTTTATCGTCACGCAAAAGGATATTGTAGTGGGGTTGATATCTCTTTATGAGATTGTTCTCCAGCAGGAGAGCCTCTGATTCCGAACCTACTACGGTGTACTCGAAATCGGCTACGTGAGACACCATTGCGGCAACCTTGGGACTGGCGATGACTCCGCCTCCGAAGTAGCTCTTCAAACGGTTCCTGAGCTTCTTCGCTTTACCCACATATATAACAACGCCCGAAGCGTCCTTCATAAGGTAAACTCCGGGAGTCTGTGGAACTGTGTCCAGCCTGGCGTCGAATTTCCCGCCGGACATTATACTGCGATCTTTGGATTCTTGAGGTGTG
>JAIKZM010000179.1 GCA_024682215.1 Saccharofermentans sp.
ACACCCGAGCAGGCAAAAGCAATGGCACAGTATGCAGACGGCGTGATCGTCGGTTCTGCGATAGTTAAGATAATCGCGGAATACGGCAAGGATGCGCCTTCTCACGTATATGAATACGTTAAGTCCATGAAGGATGCCATCAGATAAGCATGGAACAGACAAAGTCACTCATCGAACGCTTTTTCAGATATGTAAAGATCGACACGCAGTCCGATGAGGAATCAGGCAGACATCCTTCAACGGATAAGCAGCGCGATCTCGCAGGCCTTCTGGTTACAGAACTCAAAGGTCTCGGTCTTGATGTCGATTACGATGAGGAACACTGTTATGTCTATGCATATCTTCCACCAAAAGGATCGTCTTCCGATCTGGGCTTCATCGCTCACATGGACACTTCACCCGCGGTTTCAGGAAAAAACGTAAAGCCTTATATCATTCATTCCTACGATGGTCATGATGAAGTCCTGGACCCTGCTGATTTTCCCGAACTGAATGAACATTTGGGCGAAGATCTTATAAGGACTGACGGAACCACTCTTCTCGGCGCTGACGACAAGGCAGGCATCACCGAGATTATGGAGATGCTTGAATATTTCAAAGCAAATCCGGACGTAAAACATCACGGCATCGCGATCGCTTTCACGCCTGACGAAGAGATCGGCGAAGGCACTCTGAACTTCGACCTTTCGAGATTCCATGCAAAACAGGCTTACACTGTCGACGGAGGAAAGTTCGGAATACTTGAGTACGAATGCTTCAACGCGGCAATGGCAACTGTCGAGATCAGGGGCAGATGCGTTCACACCGGAAGCGCCAAAGGTCTCATGATCAATGCTTCGATCGTTGCGGCCGAGTTCATAGGTTTCCTCCCTGAAGATGAGAGACCGGAAACAACTGAAGGCTATGAAGGCTTCTACTATCTGGACAGCATCAGGTCTGACTGCGAACATGCAAAGATGCAGTTCCTCATCAGGGATCACGACCTCGAAAAGTTCGAAGCCAGAAAAGAATTCATGAAGGACGCCGCATTCACGATAAATGAGCGCTACAAATCTGAGATCTGCGAAATCACGATTGAGGACCAGTATCCGAACATGGCAATGTTCCTGAAAGATCACATGGACCTCGTAGAACGCGTTCAGGAGGCCGTCAGGCTTGCGGGAGGCATTCCGTCATCCGAACCAGTCAGAGGCGGCACAGACGGTGCCCTGCTGAGTTCCAGAGGCCTTCCATGCCCCAACCTTTCAACAGGCGGATACAACTATCACAGCCGCTATGAATTTGCGTCAGTCCCGGAGATGGAAAGATCTCTCATGACGCTCATCTGTCTGGCTCAGCCTGACAATTAAAACCGCAGTATGTGATAGAATTAGATAATTCTAATTCAGGAAGTCGGAAACCATCACTATGAGTCAGATAAAGTTCGTTAAGGTGGCATATGTCCACGACTGGTTATATGCAAACCGCGACAGAAGAGAAGTTGATGTTGCCGCCGGTCTCGGCTGGGACGTCACTGTCGTCAAGCCCGATACAGGCAAGGACGACGAATCTGACAGATACGGTTTCCTCAAGCTCCCTACCAAGCCGCACAAGAAATGGCCAAACAAGCTCAATCAGATCTCCGCAGGCATCAGATGGGCAAAAGAGATCGCCAAGCTCGAGCCTGACATAATCAGCGGACACAACCTGATCGGCATGTATATCGCTATGCTCTCCAACAAAAAGAGGAAGGACAAAAATAAAGCCCGCCTCGTCTACGATGCGCATGAATATCTTATGGGTCAGCTCGTAAGGAGCAATGCGCTCAAGCGGAAGTTCAGCGGTGCGATCGAGAAATATGTAATTAAGCATTCGGATCTTCCGATGTTCGTAAACGATTCGATCTGCGATGCCGTTCAAAAGGATTATAAACTCAATGAGAGGCCTCTGTGCGTAAGGAACCTTCCGTACCTTGCGCCTGAGATCCCTGAAGATGTTAAGGCACAGGCGAGGAAAGAGCTCGAGGATCTTTTCGGGGACAAAGGCGAGAAGTTCATCGTTATGTTCCACGGCCAGTTCCGCTCGGGCTGCAGCATGGAAAAACTCGTAAAAGCCGCAGAGGCCATACCTTCAATGTATCTTGTATTCTTAGGCTACGCGACCAATCCGGATTATTACGAAAACCTCATCAAGTCCTCACCCGCTCACGCAAGGATAGCGATCCACGGCGCCGTTCCCCAGAAAGAACTCTGGAAATACATAGCTGCTGCTGACGTTGAAGCTGTCATAATTGAAAACAAGAACGCAAGCTACTACTATTCCCTGCCGAACAAACTCCTGGAAAGCGTTCAGGCACTGACTCCCGTGATCGGTTCAAACTATCCCGAGATAAAGGCCGTCATCGAAAAACACAATGTCGGCATTACATGCACGCCCGAAGATCAGGACTCGATAAACAAGTCGATCGAGTACATGATCGCAAACCGTGATTTCATGGATCAGTGCAGGATAAACTGTGCCTCGGCAAAGAAAGAACTTTGCTGGGAAAACGAAAGCAAGATCCTGGGCGAAGCTTTCAAAGGACTCGAAGATAAGATCGGCTGATCTTATACAAGCCTTCCGTTTTCAAGCTTATATATGCGTCCGCAGTCAGGGCACTTCAGACCGTCATCGAGGACCTGTCCGCATTCACATACCCATCCGATCTGCTTAGCCGGAACTCCTGCCATGAGAGCATGGGGAATGACGTCTTTTGTGACTACGGCACCCGCGGCAATGGTGGCAAACTCACCGATATCGTGATTGCATACTATTGTGGCGTTGGCACCGATCGTCGCATCGTGATGCACAACGGTCTTCTTATAACCTGCGCTACCCTTGGGATATCTTGCCCTGGGTGTGAGGTCATTCGTGAAAACGCATGAGGGTCCGCAGAACACACAGTCCTCGAGCGTTACGCCCTCATATACGGAAACGTTGTTCTGGATCTTAACGCCATTGCCGATGGTTACATCCTTGGATATGTTGACGTTCTGTCCGAGCGAGCATTTCTCGCCTATGACCGCTCCCGTCTGGATGTGGCAGAAGTGCCAGATCTTTGTGCCGGCACCGATCTTAACGCCGTCATCGACAAATGAAGTTTCATGAACAAAGTATTCTTTATTTTCCATAAGATGCCTCTTATTTAGGTTCTTTAGCGTTTCTGTATGAAGTGAGGAGCGGTGTCGTTACGAGCCTGGGCTTGACGTTTACGCCGGGCGCTGTTGTAACCTTAAATGTATAGGTTACGGTCTTTCTCGGTTTGAGATCGAACTGCGGGCAATAGTAAAGCTTGAGTTTCTCGTAAGTAGCAGACTTGCTTTCTACCTTGCTGTTGTTCTTGAAATTCGTGATCTTTCCGCCGGAAGGTGCAAAGAAATAGATGATCGCACGCATGGTACCGTCATGTCTGCTGGTCAGATATGCATTGCCCTTACCCTTGGTCTCAGAAGTCCTGTCGATGTTGTTCTTGAGCTTAACGGTTACGGGATAAGTAACGGAACCGTCCTTGTTTGCGGTTGCCTTGCCGTAAGTAACCTTTATATCGACATAGTATCCGAGTCTGTTTGCATCTCTGATGTTAAAGAAAATGCCGAGCTGAGGGTCGTTCTTATCGTAGTTGAGCGAACCTGAACAGCCGAGCTTCTTGACAGTCTCCTGGCTCTCGGCGTTTGCCATCCACATAAGAAATATCCTCTTCTCACTTGCTTCCTTAACGATGTCGAGGAGCTTAAGGATAGACTTTACATTAAGCTCGGACATGACTCCGCTGATGACTTTCTTCGCAGCCTCAGCGAAAAGTCCGTTCGCCTTGTCATCTGCTTTTCTGCGGAGCTTGGCGTCCTTGATGGTCTTCTTCGTATAGTACTGGAAATAGATGTCGCGCTGCAGATACTTTACCGAATACTTTTCATCGAGCTTAACGCCGTTTGAAAGAGTGATCGGGCCGGTAACCTTGATGAGCTTGCCGACGATCTCAGGTGTCATGGAAATGATGCCGTCGAGATCCTTCTTGTTCTGCTTCTTAAAGCCGTTTGCGATACGCTTTGCTGCAGTCGGGAAGTGCGGGTTTACCGTAGCGGCCGTCAGCTTCTTGCCGTACCATTCCTTTACGAACAGTTTGTCTTCAACACTGGAAACCGTATTGGCCTTAATGCCTTTGTTAAGGAAAGGAACCAGATTGAGTACAGGCTGGAAATCGCCGATGTGAAGGATGCCGTCCTTGATCGTAACGAGTCCCATGGATGCCGGGAGACCGCCTGAAGCACGCATCTCGGCGCTGTTCTGGGCTACGATCAGGTATGTCTTGTCGGATCCGTCTCCAAGTACCACATCGATATAAGGAACATATGCATCGTATTTCTCGAGGAGCTCCATTGCGGAATCGAGCTTGGACGTGATCTTCGCAGTCTGCTTCGGATGATCCTTTAAGAGTTTGTTCGTCTTGAATATTTCATTGATTCTCGTGAGATAAGGTCTGACTGTCTCAACGAGTGAAAGGTAATCCCTGATTATCTTTGTATCAACATCGCCTGATTCTGTCTTGAGCTTTGAAAGGGGCGATCTGGTCATTACAGTGGCAGCAGGACGGATGACTCCGGCAGAAAGTTCACGTGCGAACTTCATGAGATCTACGATGTCCGTCTCACTGTCTTTTGCGAGCTTTCTGTACTTGCTTATCTTGTTTTCGACCTTCTCGATCTTGAATGCGGGAAGAGTATTTATCTCTTTGAGAGTCTTCTCTGCTATGGGCGTAAGCTGGTCGATGCCGTCTGCCAGAACAACGATCTGGTCAGCCAGCTCGGGGCCAACCTTATCCATGTCGAGATCAAGCTTAAGCGCGGAACCGTGATCGATCAGGAACTTTGCCGCAGGCCTGATGAAAGTGTCTGAAGTCTTCTTTGCAAATCTCAGGTAAGTTACGATCTCAGGGCCGTTCTCTTTTGCAAGGACTCTGTATTTGCTGACCTTTGATTCGAGCTTTTCGATCTGGAAGACCGGAAGCTTGTTGAAATCATCAAGGACCTTTTCAATGGCAGGAGTGAGTTCGTCTATGAGCGCCGCGTAATCGTTCAGCGTATTTCCGAGTTCAGGACCTATCTTGCTGAAAGTTGCTTTGCTGGGAAGTCCCTTTTCGCGGAGGAACTTTACGCCGGGCTTTAGGACGGTGTTTGAAGCCTCGTCGACCACATCGAGAAATGCCGTTGCGGTCTTGAGATCTTCGCCGTACTTGGGTGCCTTTTCCTGAATGAGCTGCCAGCGCTGGTCGCTGATGGTCGTCCTCATGCCCGCGGAAAGACTGTCGATCTTCTCAACGGAAAGATTTGCAGCTTCATAGTTGCCCTTCTCTACATGAGTTACAAGGAGCTTGAGTTCCTTCTTGAGATCTTCAGCCTGACGTGCAAGAGTGGTTGCTTCGTCATAATATACAAAGGCCTGATAACCGCCGAAAGCGAGGCCTGCGACAACCAGTGCAAGAACGACCATCAAAATAGCCATCTTAACAGGCTTGCGGTTTGTATCCTTGGTCTTAGTTGTATTTTTCATCATCGGATGTTTGTCTCCAATATATATTATTTATATTAATGATAACGGCATATTCTAACACTTGGGGTTATATCGTTCAACCAAAAAACAGCGGGAAACATGTCAGGACTGACCTTCGGTGTCCTCTTCACAGCTTGTTTCCATGGCCGTTTTCCGGCCTTCTGCAACGCCCTCCGTGCTGCTCGGCTTAAAGAGTATCCTCAGCGTCGCAAAGCAGATCCTGATGTCCTCGGCAAAGCTGGGATGCGCAATGTACATAAGGTCGAGCTGAAGCTTGTCATACGGCGTCGTGTTGTATTTTCCGTAGATCTGGGCATAACCCGTAAGGCCCGCTTTGGCCTGGAGCCTGAGCTCGAATTCCGGGATTTCTTTCATGTATTCCTCAACGATCTCGGGGCGTTCCGGACGCGGCCCGACAACGGATAGATTACCTGTCAGGATATCGAAAAGCTGGGGCAGCTCATCAATCCTGTATCGTCTGATAAATCTTCCTACAGGCGTGATGCGGTCATCCCTTACGCCTGTGGAAAGCCTCGGAATGCCGTCCTTTTCCGCATCCACTCTCATGCTCCTGAACTTGTGGATCATGAAGCACTTTCCGTTTTTGGTAAGCCTTTCCTGCTTATAAAAGACCGGTCCTTTGTCTGATGCTTTTATGATGATTGACACAATAAGGAACAGCGGCGAAAGCAGGATAAGTCCGAGAACGGAACAGACTATGTCGAACAGTCTTTTCGTGATCACATACTCCGGATTTGGCCTGTATCTGCCGGCCCTCATCATCGGAAGATGAAACAGATGCACCTGCTGTGCGCCGCTCATTATTACGTCTCCGACTCTCGGGACCATATATACGAGCTTGTCTTTTAATATGCAGTATTTGAGGATGATGTTCCTCTCGTGGGTATGAACACCGCTCAGGAAGACCACTTCCGCACCGTCGATCAGAGAAATATCATTGAGACATTCTTCGACAGTAACCGTACTCTTTATATCGAATTTCCGTTCCATGTGATACTTGCGGATCAGTTCGCTCATATTCCGTCTTACGTCGTAAACAATGAGAGTCTTCTTAGCCGGATAAAGAGCGTAATAGATGAGGTTTGCGATCCAGGACCAGACTGCGGACAGCGCAAACTGAATTGCAAATGAAGCGGTCAGCGGCAGAGGGTTGACAAGATGCCTGGAAAGCAAGACTATGACCGCATACATCGCCGTATCGGCAAGAAATGCGGCAAGCGCCTGGCTTGTAACTATCTCACCGATCGTGTTATGTGAGATGAAAAAAGCGTCATATGCTCTCGCAAAGTAGAAATACAAAAGCATAAACAAAAGTGCTACAGCAAGGTTGCCCCAGAAATAGAACGGGGATGATATCCTTGATGCGTAATACAGATACCATGCCGCGATAAAAGGAGCAGATATAAAAAGAAGATTGCTGCTCTTTAAAAGCCGGAGACTGATTTCTCTTAAAAGGGACCTCATCGGGATCAACCTTCAGCCGGTCTGATCCCGTTATCCTTGTCTCCGTCCCTGCTCAGGAATGCCATGGAAGGCAGTTCTACGCCGGCACCTGTGGCATCAACTGCCTTGATGAAGAAAGTCATTCCCGGGTGAGGAGCACTTTCTATGGCCTTGAGATTATGGTCGTATAATTCTGCAACCTTTACCGGAGACATATATCCTTCAGGCATCAGAACGTTGAGTTCATCTCCCCTGTAGAGCTTGTTCTTCTGTATCACTTTCGTAAGGCCGCTGACAGGATCATATGAATCAACTTCTCCTACCACGAATGCAGGCTTATTGTATGTTTTCTGATAGTCGATCTTGGCGTCATCCATCGGATTGTCGAAAAAGAATCCGGTGTCGTAATCCCTGTGTACTACCTTATCGAGGATGACCAGGTGACGGGGATCCGCCTTATAGTTTTCAGGATCGGCGAAATACGCGTCCACAGCCTCTCTGTAGACCTTTGTCGTCGCCGCAGCATAGTATTCGCCCTTTATGCGTCCCTCGATCTTCAGCGAGTTTACACCGGCTTCTATGAGTTCAGGAATATGTTCAATCATGCAGAGATCGCGTGAACCGAAGATGTATGTTCCTCTTTCGTCCTGTTCGACGGGCAGAGGCATGTCGGGACGTTTCTCCTCAACAACGGAATAACTCCAGCGGCAGGGCTGGGCACAGGCTCCCCCGTTGGATCTGCGGCCTGTGAAATAATTCGACAGAAGGCATCTTCCGGAATATGAAACGCACATCGCTCCGTGGACAAAAGCTTCAAGCTCAAGAGCCTCGGGGATCGCAGCGCGGATGGCTTTGATCTGCGCAAGGCTGACCTCTCTTGCGAGAACGATCCTTTTAGCGCCCTGTTCAGCCCAGAAACGGCATGCGGCACTGTTTGTAACAGAGGCCTGCGTGGAAATGTGGATATCGAGATCGGGACAAAGAGTCCTTACCTTTGAGAAGATGCCCGGGTCAGAGACCAGCACTGCATCAGCTCCTGATTCATTGCCTACAAAGAGAATGGCGTCATCAAGGCCTGCAAGGTCTTCTTCAGTCGGCATGACATTCATCGTGACATAGCACTTAACGCCATGCGCGTGGGCATATGCTATGCCCTCTTTCATCTCTTCTCTCGTGAAATTGCCCGAAGAAGCTCTAAGGCCGTACGAAGTGCCGGACATGTAGACTGCGTCCGCACCATAGTTTACGGATGTCTTCAGCTTTGAAAGATCACCCGCGGGCGAAAGAACTTCGACACTGCTGCGGCCGGAACCCCTGTCAGTAAACGTGCTAGCCATAACCGTCAGTTTTTCTTCTTTGTGGTCTCTGCAGGCTCCTGTTCATCCTCAGGATCCTTGCCGGCATTCTGATCGTCGATATCCTCGCCATGAGGCTCTTCTTCAGTTACGTCCTCATGCTTGGTCCAGTTGTCCTTATACTTGGCGATATTCTTGTTATGCTGCTTGAGCGTTGTTGCAAAAGCCGTTCCGCCGTCTCCTGTTGCGCAGAAATAAAGGTATCCGCATCCTGCTTCAGGATAAAGTGCAGCGGAGATCGCATCCAGGCCGGGCATACAGATTGGTCCGGGTGTAAGACCTTCATGCTTATATGTGTTATACGGGGAATCTATCGCAAGATCGGCATCTGAATGGAGCAGCGACGTCTTGCCGCCGTTCTTCTCGACCAGATAGTTGATGGTCGCACTCGAACCGAACTTACGAAGTGACTTATCCTTGGATTTAAGCCTGTTGTGGAAAACAGCGGATACATACATCATGTCACGGGGCTTACCGGTCTCCATCTGGATAATGGAAGCGAGCGTGATGATCTGATCCATGGACATCTTAAGTCCCGAAGCGCGCTTATAGTACTCATCGTAAAGCTTGGACTTCATGTTGCTCAGGAACTTCCTGATGATGGTCTCGGGCTTTGCGTTGATATCGAACATGTAGGTATCGGGATAGAGATAGCCTGCGAGGATGTAGTCGCGTTCCTCATTGATCTCGATCTTTGAAACGAAATCGTAGTCAACGAACATATTGGGCGAATTCATGCACTGGTCGAATTCCTCGTCGTTGAAAGTCAGTCCGGCCTTATGGAGGATCTTCTTTACCTGAACGTAAGTGGCACCCTCGGGGATCGTGACTGCAACGGTGGCGGATTCGAGCGTCATGAAGAACATCAGCTCGTCATACGAATAAGACTTGAGCAGATAGTGCGTACCGGCGACATAAGCGCCGTCAAAGCCGTTGATCTTGCTCATGAGCGAGAAGACGAGCTTGTTCTTGATAAGCCCTTTTTCATAGAGCTTGTCTGCTATGTCTGATGTGGAATCGCCGCTTTCGACGACTACGGTAACTGCATCTTTGGTCTCTGCGGTTACCTTGTATTTTCCTTCGGCAAGGCCCTTCTTAAGCGTTGAAAAGCGGGTGTCCTGTGAAATGACGTAGTTAAAACCGCCGAAAACGCCGAGAACGGCAAAGCCGAACAGAAGTACAAGTATTACAAGTATGCGCAGAGCGACCCATATCTTCTTTGAAAGCATGGATTAGTCCTAGGGCGTCCTCCGAAAAGCCATTTCTATCTATTGCTCTCCGCAGGATATCGCCTGCGGGGATCAGTCTTTCTTCATTTTCGCAACGGTCTTTGCACGGAGATCATTGTTGAGGATCTTCTTCCTCAGACGGATGTTCTTCGGCGTAACCTCACAGAGCTCATCGTCTTCGACGAATTCGAGGCACTGCTCGAGCGAGAAGTTGAGCGGAGGTGTGAGACGCATTGCGTCATCAGCTCCGGCAGAACGCATGTTGGTTACATGCTTCTTCTTGCATACGTTGACCGTTATATCCTCGGGCTTGGGATTTACGCCTACGATCATGCCCTCATAGACAGGTGTGCCTGCTCCGATAAAGAGCGGTCCTCTGTCCTGGGCATTGAACAATCCGTAGGTGACTGCGGTGCCTGTCTCGAATGCTACGAGAACTCCCTGGCTGCGCGTTTCGATGTCGCCTGCGAAGGGCTCAAACCCGCTGATAACGCTGTTCATTATACCATTGCCCTTAGTGTCGGTCAAAAACTCGGTACGGTAACCGAGGAGACCTCTGGACGGGATACTGAATTCAAGCCTTGTGTAACCCTTGGTCGGAGGAAGCATGTTAAGGAGCTCACCGCGGCGTCTGCCGACCTTCTCCATTACGGGGCCGACGAAATCCTCAGGGACATCGATAACCAGGTCTTCTACAGGTTCATGGAGTACTCCGTCGATCTCCTTCATGATGACCTTCGGCTTACTTACCTGGAATTCATATCCTTCACGGCGCATTGTCTCGATGAGGACTGAGAGATGAAGCTCTCCTCTTCCCTTTACGATGAATGCTTCGGTAGTATCTGTCTCTTCGACTCTCATGGAAACGTTTGTCTCGATCTCCTTGAAGAGTCTTTCCCTGAGGTGACGTGATGTGACAAACTTACCGTCCTGGCCTGCAAAAGGGCTGTCGTTGAC
>JAIKZM010000181.1 GCA_024682215.1 Saccharofermentans sp.
CAACCGGCTAAGACGTCGCCCTTTCACGGCGGAGTAACGAGTTCAACTCTCGTACGGGTCACCAATGGTACCATAGCCAAGTGGTAAGGCGTGGGTCTGCAAAACCCTGATCCCCAGTTCAAATCTGGGTGGTACCTCCACTAAAAGCACCGCAAATTTGCGGTGCTTTTTTATTTCATGTTTGATATATTTTCGTGTAGAATATTCTTCTTAATGAATAGTGGGGTGAGAATGGAATATGACTGATGAAATAAAAGAAATCCTTAAAAGATACGATGAGATCGAAGCTCTTATCCTTGAGCAGAAGATAGATGAATTCGGAGACCATCTGGGTCAGGTTCCCGAAGGAAGCGATGCTGCTTCGTTTGAGGAATACATCCAGGATGTTGCCAGGGAAGAGACCGAGAAGGCCACCATTGCGCTTGAGACGGAGCCTGATGAAAGATTAGGAGGCAGATCTCTCAGGGCTGTTTTCGATGCCATGACGCTCGAAGAAAAAGTGGAAACACTCGAATACAGCGCAGTCACTCTCGACCGCGGTGTACCTCATTCGCTTATCGCGAGCATTGCCTGCGACGACACTGAGGCAGTCAGGGACTACTGCAGCTCTGTCATCGGCAATTCCGCATGGACAGAGGAAGAACTCGATGATGACAGCAAACTTTTCGAGATCGAGTATCAGAAGGTCAAAGCATGCCTCGACGTACTGATCGAGATGAAGGAATTCTGCTTCGTTAAGGCAGTAATTGACCGTTTCATGAGCTATCCGAAGACAACTGAATTCGTAGCTGAATCGATCAAGAATTACGTCATCGGATGCCCTGAGGTTTCAGTGCCTATCCTTATGGATCTCATCGAGGCTGAACTCGATACGGGACTTGAGGGCCCCGCTGAGGATCTTGTTATCATGCTCGCGGAGATCGGCATGAAAGAGAAGTCAGAAGACATCTATCAGACGCTCAGACACGCTTTCCGTGCGATGACAAACAAGATATATGCGGTTATCTGCCTTGCCGAATATGGCGACGAGAGAGCCGTACCGCTCATGAAGAACTACATCAACAGACATCAGGATTCCATTTCACGTGATCTGTTCTATGAGATGATGTCTGCGATCCAGAAGCTCGGCGGAGACATATCCGACATTAACGACCCGTTCGGTGATTTCACACGCAAATCACAGCAGAAACAGGGCAAGAAATACGGCCCGGCAGGATACAACGGAAACCATTAAGGCGGCTTTATATGGAAAGCGGATTTAAATATGAAAGATCGCCCAAGCTTTTGGAAATGCTTGAGCTGCTCAAGAAGATCTCCGTTTCTGACAAGATAATGTTCGGCCAGCAGAATGCAGGCCATATCGGTGTCACAATAAGCGAAAACGACGGAACGGAATCTGATTGCAGGAACCTCTGCGGAAAGCATCCGGCAGTCGTAGGCATAGATACGCTCAGTTTCCTCGGCTACGAGGGAAAGATGAACGATCTTATCAAGATCGTTAAGAATCTTCACAGACAGGGAAGTATCATAACGCTGTCCTCACACATGCCCAATTTCACTCTGGGCGGTGAGGAGTTCTACGATTATTCCCCGAACTACACGGAGGGTGATTGCGGTCACAGGATAATGGAAGGCGGAGACCTGAATGCCAAGTACCTCAGGTTCCTTGACATGATCGCTGATTTCGCCGGAAGGTGCGTGGATCTCGAGGGTGACCCCATCCCCATGATCTTCCGTCCGTTCCATGAGGATAACGGCAGCTGGTTCTGGTGGGGAAAAGAATTTCTTTCCGATGAGGACTACATAGAACTCTTCCGTTACACGATCAACTATCTGATGTATGTGAAGGGCGTCAAGAACTTCGCGGTATGTTATTCTCCCAACGGTCCTGTAGAGTCAGGACTGGATTATCTTGCACGATATCCGGGAGATGATGTTGTCGACATAATGGGGCTGGATTACTATCATGACCACCCGCATTTTGGTGACGGGTTCATAAGAAAATTGCAGACTTCCATAGATCTGCTCGCACAGTGTGCGAAGCTGCATGAGAAGATCGTTGCGCTGACCGAGACAGGATACCGTTCACTTGAGACTCCTGAAGGCTATTTTGAAGGTTTGGCTCCGTCAGGCAATGCCAATACCACATGGTTTACCGGCATGCTCGATGCACTTACCGGTTGTGACGGCGGAGCGCTCTGTGCCTACATGCTCATTTGGGCTAACTTCTCGGACACCCAGTTCTGGCTTCCTTATGAGAAAGACGGATTCCGTCACGAGCTTTGTGATGACTTTGTTTCATTCGCAAACAACGCACATGTCATAATGGCACCTGTATTTGATTTTGAAGAGGTTGTCTGATATATTGATTTTGCGCTTTTGCGGGTTTAACTCAGTTGGTAGAGTGTCAGCTTCCCAAGCTGAATGTCGCGAGTTCGAGCCTCGTAACCCGCTCCAGTTCCTCCTTGTTAAGGGGGAACTTTTTTATTTGTTTCTGACCAATAGTATCAGCGGTTTTGCAAACGCTCTGCAATCTGTGTATACTTGTAAAATAATGCTTATTTGATAAAAAAGCGGTAAATCACACATCAAGGAGCTCTTAGATATGAAAGGTATTATTCTTGCGGCAGGCAAGGGAACGCGTTTGTATCCGGTAACAAAGCCTGTCTGTAAGCCTCTGCTTCCCGTATATGACAAACCAATGATCTATTATCCAATGTCGGTACTCATGAATTCGGGCATTAAGGACATCCTGGTCATCACACCTCCGGATGACACAAAGCCTTTCGTGGATCTTCTCGGCGACGGTTCGCATCTCGGAATCAAGATCACCTATATCGAGCAGAAGGTTCAGCGCGGTATCGCGGATGCATTCATTATCGGCAAGGAATTCATCGGAAATGATCCGGTATGCCTTGCACTCGGAGATAACATCTTCTACGGTCCGTTCTTCAAGCGTAAGTTAAGACAGGCCGCCCAGATCGTAAATGAAGGCAGTGCAGCCATATTCGGTTACTATGTAGCAGATCCCAGAGCATTCGGTGTCGTTGAGTTTGACGGTAACGGAAATGCCGTATCGATCGAGGAGAAGCCTTCACATCCGAAGTCGAACTACATTGTACCCGGGCTGTATTTTTATGGTCCCGAGGTAGTTGATATTGCTGAAAACATCCAGCCTTCGGCAAGAGGAGAACTTGAGATCACATCAGTCAATGAAGAGTATCTCAATCGCGGACAGCTTAAGGTCATAGCTCTCGGCAAAGAGTTCTCGTGGTTTGACGCGGGCTCTGCGGACAGCCTTTATGAGGCCGCCGGAGCCATACGTGCAGCCCAGCGTTCGGGCAACATGATCGGATGTCTCGAAGAGATAGCTCTAAAAAAGGGATGGATCAAGGAAGAAGAGTTCAGGATGCTCGCAGACTCAATGAACAAGACCAATTACGGACAGTATCTGGGAGCACTCGCCGAAGAGTTCTGATAAGAGGATAAACGAAAAAGGCGCCTTCAAAGGCGCCTTTTGTTTGCTGTTGTAACCCGGGTATCAGTATACGTAGACCGTTGTTTTCTTCGGGACGTTTTTGTAGATGTACTTGGCGTCATCTGTAGCCATTCTGATGCAGCCGTGTGAGATACGCTTTCCGAGCTGCGGGCTGTATACCCTCTTTCCGTTCCAATAGTAAGGAACACTGTGGAAATAGTAGTTTTTGTAGTATCTTGTGCAGTATTTGCAGCGCACGGCTCCTGCGAAGAACTTCTTTTTCTTGGCCTTAACCGAGTGCTTGCCTTTTTTGGTAGGGGTATTTACTTTGCCTACGCCTACATAGATGAATCTTACAAGTTTCCAGTTTCCTTTTGATCCTTTGAAAACTGCCGCGAAGAAGTCTTTTGTATCGCAGAGGAGGAGCCAGCCTGTAGGACTGCTCATGTTTTGAGCTTTCGCGGTCATGGCTTCCTTAATGGAATTTGCAGTAAGGAGTGCGCCGCTTCTCTGATTTTTTATGCCTGCGACATTACCGGGTTTTCCTGCGCCTTTTTTCGTAAGGACTACCTGTAATCCGTCGATAAAACGCGCGTAATGTATCGCGCCTGCACTCTCACCGTTCTTTGCCCAGTCCATCCAGCCGTTGGTGATACGCAGATGAACGCGGTAATAGATGTCATATTTTTCCGCAAGGGCGCCGGTGAGCTTGATCTGGATCATATCGAGCTTGTAGCCCTTTTTGCCGGACGTCTTTCCGTTGGTCTTGTACGCGCCCCAACTTTTTTTGTATGCATGGGTGCGGTAAATTATCTTGCCGGATGTAGAGCTCTTGAGCTTGATCTGAACTGCCTCAAGTGTTCTTTTCTTTCCTACGCTGCCGGAAAGATTTGCCTGGGGCTTGAACTTCTTTTCCCATTTTTTGTATCTTGCGCGGGTACGGTAAGTGAGAGTCGCGCCTGCAGGAGCCTTGAAGGTATCGTCGGGCTTGTCGGGATTATCCGGCTTATCCGGATTATCAGGATTTTCGGGTTTGTCAGGGTTATCAGGATTATCGGGATTGTCAGGTGTTTCTTCATCAAAAGCAGTAACCGATCCGGAAGAAGTACGGACCGGAGAAGCCGATACGTTGAATGAAAAGAACGATATCAGCATTATCGCGGTAAGGATGCCCGCTGAAACTCTCTTAACAAATGCAATCATATGCGCCTCCGTGAAATTAGACTAATAATACCCAAACCCTGCGTTTATTACAATAAAATGTCTAACTTTACAATTATTTGCGCAATAAGTAATATTATTCTGCTATGGCAAAGAGTATCAACAAAAAAGAAACCGGCAGGAAAGAGAAGCGATCCGTAAAGCCGCAAACCGCACGACTTGCAGTTGCGGCAGTGTTTTTTGCCATAGGCATTTTTCTTTGCCTCGGACTGACGTGGCTGCTCTCTATCTGGCACGACATAACTTTTGACGAGATAGTCTTCTATCTGTCGGCACCGCTCGACGGAACTTCGCAGGACGTAATGAACAGCTTTTACCTGCGTGTCGTTCTGCTTTCGGTAATAGCGGTCATCATCTTTGCCGCAACGCTTCTGATCCTCAGGAGCAAAAAGAAGTACTCGTTTTCGCGAAGATACACCATATCGGTATTCATACTGCTTGCCGTCCTTCTGGCGTTCCAGACGGGCAGGGCATTCGTCAGATACCGCGTCGCAGACTACATACGCTCCATGACCTCAAGATCCGATTTCATCGATCAGAACTATGTGGAGCCGTCGTCTTCAAATGTTGTTTTTCCTGAGAAAAAACGCAATCTTGTTTATATATTTCTGGAATCGGTAGAGACTACTTTTGCGGACCGGGCATCAGGCGGAGCATTCGAAAAGAACGCCATTCCGGAACTGACAAGACTCGCGACGACAGAGGGAGAATGCTTTTCTGGCGACAGGAAGACTTTGAACGGAGGCTACGTTACAACGGGGGCATCATATACCATGGGTGCAATGGTCGCTCAGACGTCCGGCATCCCCGTCATCGGAAGCATCGGAAATGCTGCGGCCTCGTATGCGGATTCATTCTATCCGGGCCTTCGAACGATCGGTGACATTTTGAAGGAGCAGGGATACGAACAGGTGTTCATGTGCGGTTCGGGAGCTGCCTTTGGCGGCAGGGCCCTGTACTTCAAGGAACACGGTGGCTATCAGATCTTTGATTACGATTACGCGAGAAACAACGGATTCATTCCCAAGAACTACAAAGTCTGGTGGGGTTATGAAGACAAAAAACTCATTGAATTTGCCAAGACCAGGCTCGGTGAGCTGAGCAGTCAGGACAAGCCGTTTAATCTCACTTTGCTTACGGTGGACACGCATTTTGAGGATGGTTTTGTCTGTGATCAGTGCGGAACGGAATTTGATGTCCAGTATTCGAATGTTATGGCATGCTCTTCAAAGCAGATAAGCGGTTTTGTCGACTGGATGAAGCAGCAGGAATTCTATAAGGACACGACGGTAGTAATTGTCGGCGATCACCCGACAATGGATGCTGATTACTGCAAACAGGTCGAGGATTCATACGGCAGGCGTTCATATGTATGCATCCTGAATTCTGCCGTTGAGCCGGAAAAGCCGGCACACCGCGAATATACAACGTACGATCTTTTTCCGACTACCCTTGCGGCAATGGGCGTAAAGATCAGGGGCAACCGTCTCGGCCTCGGAACCAATCTCTTTTCCGAGACACCGACCCTGTTGGAAAGATACGGGATCGACTACCTGAGTGATGAACTCGGCAAGAAAAGCGCGTTCTATGACAGGATCGGCAAGTTTGACATGCTTTCAAAAGACATATTGCGCAATCTCAACTATCTCGACATGAAGACAAAACTTGACGAAAACGGCAACCTGAACGTCTCGTTCTGGGGTATTGAAAACTGCAGGCAGGAGATAAAGTCAGTCAGGGGAGAGTTCTGTCTGCCGGACGGCACGGTAGTTTCGAAAAAGGACGCCACGCTTGCTCCCGATAAGGTCTACAGTGTATCTTTTGATACTTCGGCTATTTCTTTCAGAGACATTCTCGAAGGTAAGATAAAGCTGTATGCAACCGATTCTGCCGGTGTTGAGCATGAATTCTATGAGACTGCCGCGAATGAGACGTCGATCATATACAGGGATATCAACAAATATCTGGAAATGCTCGGAAGTCTCGGAGATATCACCGTCCTCATCGGAGTAAAGGATGAAGCCTCGCAGGGACTTGATCTGGGCATGGTGCGTTCTTTCTCGAAGATAGGCATTGACTGTGCGCTTTTCGGAAAGAACGGCTTCTCGTACTTTGCGGTTTCCGTTAACGGTAAGCATGTCGAAAGTGCGGCCAATCACGAACTCAATTATTCGGGAACTCTCAAGAACGGTGCCAGGTATGAGATCGTCTCCGGAGCTCTTAAATACGGAAACACATGTTCGATCATGATAGACGGCGTGGAATATGCAAAGAACCAGAGAGGATTCAATTTCGTTGTTATCGATGATCTGAACGGCAAGGTGATCGACAGCCGCGTATTCGATGTTTACAGGAACATACTCACATCCGTGATGAGCGATGAGACCATATCCGTCGGAGTAAGATACGACGGAGAAAAAGAGACCGCGGATATTTGGATGAACGGAACTAAGAGCACGATCCTGACGGACAAACCGGTATATGCATATCTTTACACCTGGGATAAGGACAAACCGGCAAAGCTCAACAGGATCGAGATGAAGAAAGGCAGATACGGGACTCAAGGTTCCGAAGATTCGTTCGAGTATTTCTTCATGAAGGATTTTGACGTGAGCTCGTATGACCCTAAGACTATGGGTATCATGATATATGTTACCAGCAGCGAATCCGGTGTCGTAATGTACAAGTGCAGATCGGTGTTTGATCTGACTTCGCCTGAAGTCAGGAATGCAAGGCTCCCGGAGGGGGTAACTCTTACGGAAGAGTGATATAATCGGCATATGCCGTTTTGACGGCAACTTCATTGCGGAGGTATCCTAAATGGCAAGACCTGTAAAGGTAAGAAGGGTATGTGCTGAACCGAGATATACTAGGTTTGTTCCGGCAGGCGGCGAATGCAAAGATCCTGTTATCCTTTCGACAGAAGAATATGAAGTCATGCGCCATGTTGATTACCAGAAGATGACCCATGAGGAATGCGCATTGAAGATGGAGATCTCACGCAGTACGGTGACTGAGATCTATGAATCCGCTAGGACGAAGATAGCCGATGCTCTGATAAACGGCAGGGAACTCTGCATTGAAGGCGGAAACTACCGTGTTTGTGACGGCAGGGAGTGCAGCTCCTGCAGGATAGAATAGACCGTCAGTTAAAGGCCGGGATCATCAGGCTGCCTGATGAAGACATTTCCTGAACGAAAGCGTTCGTCTGTCCGAGATCTGCAAGATAATCACAGAGCTTGTCATAGTTTTCCCTTGATAACGGCCGTTTCAGCTCCGCCGGAGCTTTTTCATTACTGAGGATATGCGGCATTGGCGTGTACTGGCTCATAAGGCTGATGTATATGCTGTTGCCGTATCTTGAAACCAGGTAATCCAGTATGTGCTTGCTGTCGAAAAGATTTCCCGGAAGCATAAGGTGCCTTACTATCATGCCTCTTCTCATTATCCCTTTTTCATCAAGGACCGCACATCCCGTCTGGCGGTACATCTCATCGACCGCCATAGCGGCAGTCGCGAAGTAATCCGGAGCATTTGCATATTTTGCCGAGGTCTTCCCCGAGTAATATTTCAGGTCAGGAAGGTATATGTCGATAAGCCCGTCGAAAAGCTTAAGCGTGCTGACTGACTCGTATCCTGAGCAGTTGCAGATGACGGGTACGGAAAGTCCTTTCTCTTTAGCCAGTCTGACAGCGCCTGCAACAGCCGGCGCAAAGTGCATCGGAGTTACCAGATCGACCGCTCCGGCGCCCTCGGAAACAAGTTCCAGAAAGAGATCCGCAAGACCGTTTTCATCGTAAACCGTGCCTTTTCCCGTGATCTTTGTGATCCTGTGATTCTGGCAGAAGATGCACCTCAAAGAACAGCCTTCGAAAAACACGGCGCCGCAGCCGCCGGCACCGCCAAGCACAGGCTCCTCGCCTTTGTGGATCATGGACAGATTAACGGTTGTTTTTGCATCCGCTCCGCAAAACCCGGTCCTGCCGTGCGTTCTGTCAGCTCCGCACCTTCTCGGGCAGAGATTACAGGGTGAATAAGGGTCTGTTACATTCAGGGATTCCATAAAGGACATTATAGCCAAAAGAACAGGCAGTTTGCGCTTTAAGTTTCGGCTTTTCTATTTTAATTATAATTAAAGGGTTAGTGCTAATATCTGAAATGGAGATTTGCGGAAGAATAGTGGCAGTTGAAATCGAAAGCCTTGACTTTTCTTCCCCCGAAGCTAATATTACGGCGATAAAACGAATTGACGGATAAAAGGAACTGATAATGGAAAACAAGCTGGACTCTATGCATTCAAAAGGTCTCGTAAGATCTGCCGATACGGCGGTCGTGAGAGCCATTACGCATGAGGATATCGCAAGACACAGCAGGTCAAATAATCATTCCAATAAACCGGCTGTAAAGCAGGCGGCAAAGAAACCTGCTGCCAGGACTGAAACTGCGAAAGCAAGAGCAAAGTCGAAGGCGGTCGAGGACGAAGAACCCAGGGAGAAGTCACGTGTTGTTGCGTACAGCTTCTATCTTCTCCTTGCCATCCTGACTCTCGCCCTTTATATCGGTGTCAGGTACTATGACCGTGAGACGGCAAAGGTTAAGAGGTTTGTACTTGTCGAAGTCGGCAGTCCCGTTTCTGAAGACATGTTCTTCAACGAGCAGGTGGATTTCCCCGAACTTGAAGACTGCAATCTGGATTTCTCCGGAGTCAACATAGACCTTCCCCAGACGATCCGTTTTACGATCACATATTTCTGGACGAACATGGAATGTGAACTGGAGATCGCTGACACGACGCCTCCGACAGGTGTCGGAATTCCCCAGCAGATATTTTCAGTCGAGGAGCTCCCTGATGTTAACAAGTGCGTCAAGGACGTAAGTGACCGTACTGCAGTTACGCTCAAGTGGGGCAAGGTTCCCGACTACAAAAACGGCGGTGAGTTCAAGGCGGAAGCTCTGCTCACTGATGCTGTCGGAAACACCGTTTCGGTAATGGTCCCCATCTCTGTTACAAAAGACAGCACTCCTCCGGTTATCTCAGGCACCAAGAATTACAGCGGCTTTGTCGGAAGCAGCATCGTTTACAGAGACGGCGTTACCGTTACTGATGACTATGACAAGAATCCGACTCTTTCGATCGACACTTCCAACGTCGATATGAGCAAGCCCGGCAAATACAAGGCTATCTACACTGCAACCGATTTTTCAGGCAACCAGTCAACTGCCGAGATCGAAGTTGAACTCTTGAAGAAGCCGAAGACATATGTTGAGCAGGAAACTGTCGACAAGGCAGCACAGAAGATCCTGGACAAGATCTTAAAGCCCGGCATGTCTAAGATGGAACAGGCGCTCCAGATCGTATGGTGGTGCAGATACAACATCACTTATGTACACAAGGGTGATTCGACTTCAAGGAACAGGGCTGCATACGATGCCATCACGAAGAGACGCGCAAACTGCTACGGTTATGCCTGCGCAGTCAGGGAAATGCTTAACCTCTGCGGCATCGAGAACCGTTTTATCAAGCGCTATCCTTACAGATACAGCATCCATTACTGGAACTACATCAACATCGACGGCGAATGGTATCACTGCGATTCCACTCCGAGAAAGAACTATAACAGCTACTTTTTCATGTATACTACAAAGGAGATCCAGAATTTCCATCACAGCGGGTGGTACGGATATACCTTCAAAGTTGAGAAGTATCCCGCTTCAGCGACCAAGTCCGTACAAAAGAAAATAGACTACGCGAACCATAAGATCAAAAAATGAGCGACAACCTGACCGCAGATCCGAAGCGAAGTAACAGAACCCCTGCAGGGCACAAAATGCAGGGTGCGGGACAGGTATACCGTCAGACAGCGGAAAACAGGCAGATAAGGCAGAATCATACGGCCGGGACAAGAGCCCCGGCCGCTTTACATGGGAGAGTTCAGGCTCAGCAGAGAAGACCTGTGCCTCAAAGACAGGCTCGGCCGGAAAACGGGAACCGCGAGCCCGTACGCGTAAAGGCAGCCGGAAACATCAAACCGGCCGAAAGAAGACCCGCTGCTACACATCCGATTCCCCAAAGACCCGTGCAGAACAGGCAGGTTCCGAGGCAGGCCTCCGAAAACGGAAATGTTCAAAAACACCCCGTCTCCGGCAAGCCGGCAGTCAGGCCTCAGCCTCAAAGGAACCGCATTCAGAAGACAATCCCCGCAAAAAGGACGCCGGCACGCGGACCAAAGATCCCGGTCAAACCATTCATCATATTCGGAGCGATACTCCTTGTCGGAGGAATTCTTGCCGCATTCCTGGCGTTCTTTATCAGTGAACAGTCGCTCATAAAGAAGCAGGTGAAGGTGGAGATAGGAACAAAAGCGGATTTCTCGATGTTCATCGAAAGTGAACCCAAGTATCCCCAGTATCTGAGCACAAATCTTGATTTCAATTCTGTCGATTACAGCCGGCTACAGTCTGTGTTCTTTACCATTACGCTTTACGGCATAGACCATGAGTGCGAGCTCGTCATAACCGATACCGTTGCGCCTACGGGTGAAGCCGTAACACAGCAGCTTATGTCGGTCGATCCGATTCCAGATGCCGAAAAGTGCGTCACGAACATCGAAGACAAGACTCCGGTAACTGTTTCATGGGTTGAAAAGCCGGATATATCTCAAGGCGGCGATTATATTGCACAGGCCAAACTGACGGATGCTGCGGGAAATGAATCTCTCGTATACGTTCCGCTCTCAGTCATACGCGACAGCGTTCCTCCGGTCATAGAAGGTGCCAGGGACATTTCGATAATCGTCGGAGAGACGATATCATACCGTACCGGTATCGTGGTAACCGATGACTATGACAAGAATCCGACTCTCGAAATCGACACTTCAGGCGTTACGCTGAACAAGGCAGGGGATTACAAGGCCGTTCTCAAGGCCTTTGATTTCACGGGCAACAAGACCGAAGTTACGATAAATGTTAAGATCAAACCCAAGCCGAAGAACTACATAGAACCCGATATGGTCTACAAACAGGCCAAAGAGATCTACGAGAAGATAACCAAGCCTGAAATGAGCGACATGGAAAAGGCTCTTCAGATCGTGTGGTGGGTCAGACAGAATGTAAGGTTCACTGTCAGGATCAAGCCGAAGTCATGGACCGAGGGTGCATACTACGGTTTCAAGGACAGAAAGGGCAACTGCCTGACGTCTGCTTCATGCGTTAAGGCAATGCTAGATGTCGCAGGCATTGAAAACATGTTCGTAACCAGATGGCCCTACAAGGTTGCCAAACATTACTGGAACTACGTGAAGATAGACGGCCAGTGGTATCACTGTGACGCGACATGGAGACAGAATTACTCGAGTTATTTCTTTATGTACACCACCAAGGAACTGCTGTCTTTCTGGCATGACGGCTGGAATGGTTTCGAATTTGACCGCAAGAAGTACCCTGAGAGCGCTACCGTTTCCGTTCAGAAGAAGATCGATTACAAGAACCACAAGATCAAGTCATAAATCAGAATGCTTTAATATGCTATAATTAATTATTAATTCTGGGGGAGCCGTGTTATTGTGGAACCAATTCTGTATTTTGTAATCCCGTGCTATAACGAGGAGCAGGTCCTTCCGGAGACATGCGGTCTCTTCCTCGGAAAACTCATTTCCATGATCGATGCCGGAAAGATAAGTCCGGAAAGCCGTGTAATGTTCGTAAATGACGGCAGCAAGGATGCCACATGGGATATCATCTCATCGCTTACTGAGGAAGACGAGCATTTTGCAGGCATTTCCCTTGCACACAACCGCGGACACCAGAACGCACTTATTGCAGGACTCATGGAAGCACGTCTGCATGCTGACATCACCATTTCGATGGATTGCGACGGCCAGGATGACATTAACTGCGCAGAGCAGATGGTCGATGAATATCTCAAAGGAAACGAGATCGTTTACGGCGTAAGAAGTGACAGGTCAACCGATACCGGTTTCAAACGCACTACAGCTGAAGGCTATTATGCCCTTCTGCGCATGATGGGCATCGAGATCATCCCGAACCACGCCGATTACCGTCTCATGAGCAGCCGCGTTCTCAATGCTCTCATGGGATACACAGAAGTTAATCTCTTCCTTAGGGGGATCATTCCTCACATGGGATTCAAGAGTTCTGTCGTTTACTATTCGCGAGCCAAGCGCATCGCCGGAACGACGCATTATCCGCTCAAGAAGATGGTTGCTCTTGCAATAGACGGCATCACTTCATTCTCGGTCAAGCCGCTCAGGATGATTACGTTTATGGGCCTGTTTGTTGCGTTCCTGTCATTTGTCGGAATTATCTATGCTCTTGTCAGTGCTGCTACGGGCAACATAGTCGAAGGATGGACATCCACGACGTGCATTATCTGTTTTGTAAGCGGAATCCAGCTGGTAAGTCTCGGGATCATCGGTGAATATATCGGAAAGATCTATCTTGAGACAAAACGCCGCCCCCGTTATATCATTGACGAGAGGAAAAACATGAAAGAAGTTACGGAGGACTGATATGGACACGTTATTTGTTGTCATGCCGGCTTACAATGAGCAGGATAACATCGAGGAAGTCGTTTCTTCCTGGTATTCCGTGCTTGACGGCAAGAGTCCTGAATCAAGACTGGTCGTCGCGGACAGCGGAAGCACGGATAATACGCACGCGATCCTCGAAAAGATGAAGGAGACTTATCCTCAGCTTGAAGTCCTTTCGGATACAGGAAAATTCCACGGTCCAAAGGTTATCGCGCTTTATTCCTATGCCATCAGGAACGGAGCTGATTATATTTTCCAGACGGATTCCGACGGACAGACACTCCCTGAAGAGTTTGACGCTTTCTGGCAGCTCAGGAACGGATACAAAGGAATCTTCGGACACCGTGTCGTCAGAGGCGACGGTAAATCCAGGGCTTTCGTCGAGAGGGTAGTCTGCTTCCTGCTCAAGTGCTATTTCCATGTCAAAGTACCTGATGCAAACGCACCTTTCAGGCTTATGGACGCAAAGACCGTTGCCAAGTATCTTCCGAGACTTGACAAGGACTATAACCTGCCTAATATCATGATGACGACATATTTTGCTTACTATAAGGAAGAGATGACTTTCAGGGAGATCACTTTCAGACCCAGACAGGGCGGAAAGAACTCCATCAATATCCGCAAGATCGTAAAGATCGGATGGAAAGCCCTGAAGGATTTCCATAATCTCAAAAAGGCGATGTAATGGCTGAAAACGTTTCAAAGAAAAAGACTTTCAAGGTTAAGGTTTTCATCACGGCTGTCGTACTGATAGCTGTTAGTATTGTTATGTTCTGGCTTCTCCAGCGTCTTCTGATGCCCAAGTATCAGAAAGGTGCGATCGAAGGCTCGTTCACTGAGGAATACTACAAGGAGAAGGTGCCGCACGATGTTATCTTTTTCGGTGACTGTGACGTTTACGCAAACTATTCGCCGGTTAAGATGTACACGGAATACGGAATATCGGCCTACATCAGAGGTAACGGCGAGCAGTATATCTGGCAGTCCTACTATCTGCTGAGGGATACCTTGAAATATGAGACCCCTAAGGTTGTTGTCCTTACGGTTCACGGCCTTCAGTTTGACAAGCCCCGCTATGAGGCTTATAACCGCATGACTCTTGACGGAATGAGATGGTCTAAGGACAAGGTAGATGCCATCAACGCTTCAATGCTTAAAGGTGAGACTTTCGCTTCTTATGTATTCCCGATTTTCAGATATCACGAGAGATGGAACAAACTGACGGCCAGTGATTTTGAGCACATCTTTTCGAAAGAGGTAACTTCTCATAACGGCTACTATATGAGATGCGACACGCTGCCTTACGAGAATTTCGCACCTAAGGCGCCTCTGTTTACCAAGACGTTCGGAAACAACGCGATGAATTATCTTGATAAGATCCGCACGCTTTGTGAGGAGAAGGGGATCAAATTGATCCTGGTCCGTGCTCCTGTCGAGAACGGCTGGTATCCGTCCTGGGACAAGAACCTGGAGAAGTACGCTGAACAGTACGGCATTAAATACATCAATTTCAAAGCCGTCTCGAAGGATATAGGCATCGATCTGACAAAAGACACTTATGATGCAGGCATCCATCTGAATATCTACGGAGCAGAAAAACTCAGCGTTTATTTTGGAAAATATCTTAAGGATAATTATGATCTTACCGATTACAGGAATGATCCGTCCGTATCTGCCGTTTACGCGCAGAAGATTGCTTTTTACGATGCGGTCAGAGCCGACCAGGAGCGCGAAATAAAGGAGTACGGGGAGCTGAAAAGCTACGGAATAAATGCCGTAGAATAGCCGCAATTTTCTTGTGCATATTATTATAAAATACGAAAGTCCGATAAAACAATTTTGTTGTTAAACTCGGAATGCATGGAATATGCGGATTATGTATTATATTCTTGTTATTTTTATGGAGGTAAACTTATGAAAGGTTTAAAGATTACTACACTTGTTCTTGCTGCTGCCATGATGGCTATGCCCCTCGCAGGCTGCAATAAACAGAAGGCACCTGTTTCTTCAGGCATCAACATCATCTCTTCACAGAGCCAGAAGGGCCTCGACGGTGAGAACGCAGGTATGATCGACCCTAACGCTGCTACAAACAACTTCGTATTCAAGTACAATGGCGTTAACGTTGTAGTCAACACAAAGATGGAAGACATCGAAGGCAAGTTCGATTCCAAGTCTTATAAGAAGACATCTCAGGTTTCCTGCATCGGTGCTGCCGGTACTGACTGGGTCTACACATTCAACGGCGGTTCTTTCGTAATCGTTGCTACACCTGCAGGCAAGGATTATTCAATCTATCAGATCATCCTCGCTGACGATTCTGTTTCCACAGCTGAGGGCGTTTGCGTAGGCAACACTGTTGATCAGGTTAAGGCAGCTTACGGCGAGCCTGTCAAGGATAAGAGCGACGAGAGAGTTTATATCTATGAGAAGGGTACATCCACTCTCATGATCACATTCGAAGAGGATGAGAACACTCAGAAGGTTACAGTTGCAAGCATCATGTATCAGGGAGCAATTGCATAATCTTGGCTAACGTAAAGAGAAAGAACGGATTTAGTTTAATAAGCTTCCTGGGACTCGCAGTCATGCCGCTTCTGGCTGGCGGAGCCCTGGGGGCTTACTTTGCTTTCTGCATGTATTCGAGCTTCATCAATAACATTGATGCGGCTGTTGTCTCTGAAGTTGAGATCGAATACGGTCACCCGATCTCGATCGACTCTTTCTTCACTAAAGTTCCGGTCAATACCACGTTCATCACCGACATCAACCAGATCGATACCGGCAAACTTGCCTCATATCAGATCTGGATGGATTGCGGCGGACATCCTGTTTCATCGATCCTCAAGGTCGTTGACAAGACTGCCCCCACCGCTACCGCGGTACCCGTCGAGATGTTCTGCGGAAAGGCACCGGATCCTGAAACCCTCGTTAAGGATGTATTCGACCTTACCGATGTAACCATCGAATACGCTGACGGCACCCCCAATCTTGTCATGAATTCCGGCAAGATGAACATTCCGGTAAAGCTTACAGATGCTAACGGAAACACCACGGTAGTCACTGTTCCCTTTGACGTTAAGGACGACTACACCCCTCCTGTAATTTCAGGTGTAAGAACGTTCGAACACGTCGCTAAGGATCCTGATAAGATCACGAAGGATGATTACCTTGAGGGCGTTACCGCTACCGACGATTTCACCACTAAGCCGAAGATAGAGGTTGACTATTCAAAGGTAGACCTTAAGAAGGTCGGCGTTTATCCCGTCAGATACATTGCTTCCGACAAGGCAGGCAACAGGACTGAGATCGAATCAACAGTAACTGTTTTCGCTACATATAACGGCGGTGCAACTGCAAGCCAGAAGGATATCAACAAGGCTATGGTTCTTGCCAAGAAGCAGCTTGCGAAGATCACTAAGGCCAGTGATACGGATGTAGTCAAGGCGATGAATATCTATTACTGGGTATATCATCACATCTACTTCTCAACAGGATCATCTCCTTATAAGGGATGGGCAAAGGCCGCGATCAACGCTCTCAACAAGAGAAGGGCTTCATGCTACGGAAGATCCTGCGCATGTAAGGCAATGCTTGATGCCTGCGGTATCGAGAACTTCCTTATCATGAGAAAGAAAGTTGCCGGCTTGAGGATCCACAACTGGAATCTCGTTAAACTCAACGGTGAATGGTATCACTGCGACGTTCAGATATACATTGCGGGACTTGCTCCCAAGGGCTTCTTCTGCTTCATGATGACCGATAAGGAGATCGCTAAAGCTCCTACGAACCATAAGTATAAGAAGAGCGCATTCAAGAACATCAAGCGAGCCACAAAATCCGTTCAGAAATGGATCGACGTTTATAACGGCAAGATCAAAGCGGGCTTCCCATATAAGAAAAAATAGTATTAAATACGCAGGGAGTCCTTCGGGGCTCTCTGTTTTTATGAATAAGAGGTATAGAAAATGAATAAGACAATTAGAAAGATCATTGCTCTTGCAGCTGCAGCTTCAGTCATGACAGTCATGGCTGCATGCACTCCCAAGGAAACTTCAGAAGGCAATAATGCTCCGCAGCTGATCTCCGGAGGTACGGCTGCCACAGTCGCGAGCAAGAGCGCTGACGTAAAGGGAACAGATGCCCCTGCTGCTTCAAGCGATGTTTACGGTTTGAATTACAAGGGCGTTCTGGTTACCCCCGGTATGGATGCCGAGACAGCTATCAAGGCGCTCGGAGAGGGCTACGTTAAGTCACCTGACATCCAGTCATGCGCTTTCAACGGTATTGAAACTTCTTACGATTATAAGGACTTTGTTCTTTTCGTTGATAACCGCGACGGCGGCAAGTACAAGATCAATACGATCGACATCAAGGCTGCTACAGTTGACTGCGGCGGTGTTAAGATCGGTTCTTCCATCGAAGACGTTAAGAAAGCATACGGCAATCCTACTTCAGAAGAGGTTTACGGCCTTTGCTACGAGAAGAACAAGACACAGGTTCAGTTCATTTCCGTTGACGAAAAGACCATTTCTTCGATCCTCTTTAAGTCTGTCTGATCTTCACAGTTCTTGAGATGAAAAAAGCAACTAGGGGAAGAAAAGCTGCCAAAGGGAAAAAAGTATTCAGGATCGTTCGCATCTGCCTTGCGGTCCTGTTTTGTGTTGCGGCTATAGCAGCGGTATCTCTTGTAGCCGTAAAGGACTTCTATACCAAGCCACTCATAACCGACGTTACGATCGAGGCGGGCAGCACTTTTTCCATAGATGATTTTTTCAAGACAAAACCCGACAGCGCCAGGTTCATAACCGATGTCAGCGGGATCGACACGAAGATCCCCGCTGTATACGGTCTTAAGATTGCTTATGACAAGCATTTCGATCAGGAAGTCAGACTTACCATACAGGACACAACTGCTCCTACCGGAAAGGCAGTAAAGCAGGAGTTCTTTACAGTAGACGGACTTCCCGAAGTGGACAAATGCGTCACGGATCTTTATGACCTGAACGGCATTGCCGAGGTCAAGTTCGGGGATGGTGTTCCCGATATCAGTGCCGGCGGCGATTTCATGGTTCCTGTAGTTGTTACCGATCCCTATCAGAATTCGACTACGATCGAAGTTCCGATGCACGTTAAGAAGGATTCGACACCTCCGGTCATAGCGGGACTTAAGGATAATCAGATGGTCAGATCCGGAGACGAGATCGATTTCAGGGAAGGCGTTACCGTCACTGACGATTACGACCCCGAACCGGTGCTGACAATAGATGCGTCCAAGTTCGATTACAACAAGCCTGGCAAATATACCGTTCTGTACAAAGCTACCGACCGTTCCGGAAATGTCACCGAAAAGAAGATAACACTTGAAGTATGGCAGTCTTCCGCGTCTGACCTTAAGACAAAAGAGGCATATAAGTATGCCGATGAGATCCTCAAAAAGATCAAGAAAGGCAATAACGACGCAGAGTATGCAAAAAACATCTACAAGTGGGTCTGTAAAAACCTTGTTTACCTCGGCAGGGCGGGACATCCTACATTCGAGAAAGCTGCGCTTGCAGGATTCAAGGACCGCAAGGGCAACTGCTGGGTAATGTGCTGCTGCTACAAGGTCCTTCTGGACCGTGCGAACATCCCGAATCTCATTGTCTCAAGAGCCAACAGCAAGGTTACCAGGAGCAACCACTACTGGAATCTCATATATGTTGATAAAGGCTGGTATCACTGCGACTGCACGCCTCTCTATCCGTTCTTCATGAAGATCGATTCACAGCTTGATGATTTCCATACCTTTGAATCGAAGCTCTATCCGAAGCGCGCGACCAAGAAAGCCAAGAGCACGAAGGGTTATTACGCAAAGAGAGCTAACTGATCCGTGCGGTTCTCCCGATGAGGATAAACGAGAATTCGGGAGAATTTTCGAGAAATTGGGAGGATATCGGAGATTTTTCGAGAAAAATGCTTGACATAACATGGACGCCCGTATATTATATGCAGGCTGACATGGCAAAAATGTCTTTTCAGGCATGTTACCAATACAGAAAGAATAATGAATTTCAAGGAGAAAACAACATGGGTACATATGTTGCAACCAAGGATTCAATCGAAAGGAAATGGCTTCTGATCGACGCTGATGGCAAGACCCTCGGACGTCTCGCTACTGAAGTTGCTAAGCTTCTTCGTGGTAAGCACAAGCCTACATATACTCCTTTCCTTGATACCGGAGATTATGTAATCGTAGTAAACGCTTCCAAGATGGTTCTTACAGGTAAGAAGCTCGACCAGAAGGTTTATCGTTATCACACAAGATTCCCTACTGGACTTAAGGAAGTTAAGTACAGCGTTATGATGGACAAGAACCCTGAGAAGGCTCTTGAGCTCGCAGTCAAGGGAATGCTTCCTAAGAACTCGCTCGGCCGCCAGATGTTCAGAAAGCTTCACGTTTACGCAGGCCCTGAGCATGAGCAGACTGCACAGCAGCCAGAAGCTTATACGTTTTGATTTCGGAGGACTAAGTTAAATGGCAGCAAAGAAATCTACCAGCAAAGTTTATTACTACGGCACAGGTCGCCGTAAGAATGCAGTTGCCGCTGTACGTCTTGTACCCGGTAACGGCAAGATCACGATCAACTCAAAGGACATCGATGAGTATTTCGGTCTTGATACACTGAAGCTTCTCGTTCGTCAGCCTCTTGCACTCACAGAGACTGAGGACAAGTTCGATGTTATCGTTAAGGCTGTTGGCGGCGGTATCTCCGGTCAGGCAGGCGCTATCCGTCACGGCATCTCCAGAGCACTTGTTGAGGCTGATGAGGATAACTACAAGTCAGTTCTCAAGGCTGCAGGCTTCCTTACACGTGATGCACGTATGAAGGAAAGAAAGAAGCCGGGTCTCAAGAAAGCTCGTAAAGCTTCACAGTTCAGTAAGCGTTAATCGTTACTGTACGATCAGGCATTTACCGGCCGTCCTTTTACGGGGCGGCCGTTTTTATTCAACATTACCATTGCGGTACTTTGGCCGACAATGTAAGATTGATACGATGAAAATCAGCTTTACCACAGTTTCTTCAGAGCAGACAGAGAGGTTTGGAGAGGCGCTTTCAAAGTATTTGGAAGCGGGTACCGTCATAGCTCTGGACGGCGACCTCGGTGCAGGCAAGACCTGCCTTGCCAGAGGGATCGCGAGGGGAATTGGAGCCGAAGATCCGGTTGCCAGCCCCACGTTTACCATTGTCAACGAATATTCCGGCGGAAGGCTTATGCTGTTTCACTTTGATACTTACAGACTTTCCGGAGAGGATGATTTCTATGCGAGCGGTCTCGACGAATACTTCACAAGGAACGGAGTCTGCGTGATAGAGTGGGGCAGAGTCATCGAAGGTGCCCTGCCTGAAAACACTATGAAGATGAAGATCAGCGGAAACGGGGATGAACGCAGGTTTGACGTCACAGGATCAGGAAGTGTTGGCGCCGAAAATGTAATCAGAGCAGCGACCGAAGCGGGGTGCACGATCTTATGAAGATACTTGTCTGCGACACATCTAATCAGAACTGCAGCGCGGGAATATATGATGACGGCAAAGAGATGGCTTACGAACTGAGCTTTGAAACAAGAACTCATTCGGAGACCTTTATGCCTCTTGTTCACCGTGTAATGGAGCAGGCGGGGATCACGCACGAGGAACTCGATGCATATGCGATAACCGTAGGCCCGGGATCATTTACAGGTATCAGGATAGGACTTGCCGCGGTAAAGGGAATGGCTCTTGCTGCCGGTAAACCGTGTATATCGGTTTCGTCAACTGAGGCGCTTGCGCGTTCATGCGAAAATGCGACTGCAACGGCAAGAGAGGAAACAATACTCGTTCCCGCGATCGACGCAAGGAACAACCGTGTCTTTGCAAGGGTCTTCGAAGAAGACACGATGAAGACTCTCATTCCCGAGAATGCTTACGATGCCGATGAACTGGCAAAAAAGATAAAGAACATGCCGGAAATCGTTTACGGCACAAGACGCCAGATCCTGGTCGTAGGAAGCGGTGCTGATGTAATGAAGCAGGCTTTTGAACACAACAAAGTGCATATAAACGTGTACTGTGCAAAAGGCGCAGCAATCACTCCGAAAGGCGTTGCCGGTGCAGCGTTCGCGCATCCGGATCTCATCAGCGCGAGAGACGTCAAAGCAACTTATTGCGCCGTTTCACAGGCTGAACGCCTCAGAAAGAATGATGCGGCAGACGAGTTTAAGATCAGAGAGGCAACGGCTGAAGATGTAGACAGGATAATGGTCCTGGAGGAAGGATCCATACCTCATCCGTGGCAGCGCAAAGAGATCGAAAAACTCATCTCTGAAGAGAACAAATGCGCATTTGTCACTGAGAAAAACGGACACATCGCATGTTATATCGGATGTGATATAGTGCTCGATGAAGGCAACATCGGAAACCTCGTTACAGAGGAGGAAGAAAGGGGAAAAGGGTTAGCGACCGCTATTCTCAAACGGCTCCTGGAATACCTCAGGAAACGGGGTGTGAAGAACGTGTATCTCGAGGTCGAAAGCACCAATGTTGCTGCTATTTCCGTATATAAGAAGTGCGGCTTTAAATCGTATAACATACGTAAAGGTTATTTCGGCGTCGGACGCGATGCGATCCTGATGGATTGTGAAATTTAACAAAAGGAAAACACAATTAATCGGCAAATGGGTTAAAAAGCCGAAATTGCCCAAAGAGCCCTATTTTGTGTTGATTTTCGCACTTCCCAAAAATATACTTTGGTAGTAATTCGATAGGGAAGGTGTATTCCAATATGGTAAAAGAGAAGATTGTTTTTGACTGTGAAGACTCGCTTCAGATGAAGACGGTCGCCGTACTCATTCAGAAGGCTTCCCAGTACAGAAGCACGATCTATCTGATTCGCAGCGGAAGGCGCGCTAATGCGAAGAGCCTCCTCGGCGTAATGTCACTTGGAATCGAGAACGGTGCCGAGATCGAGATCGAAGCAAATGGCGACGATGCTCAGGAAGCAGTTAACGCTCTCATGTCACACCTCAAGAATCCAAAGATCGCAGTATAATGTCCGGCGGGAAATTCGACGCCAGGCTGGACACAGTTCCACAGACTCCCGGAGTTTACCTTATGAAGGACG
>JAIKZM010000020.1 GCA_024682215.1 Saccharofermentans sp.
CCCTTGCCGACGGTCTGTCCTTCACTCATGCAGTGAGGGCACTTGTACAGGATCCTGTTGAGACCGTCAGCCCTGAACGGCTCATCGATCTCGATCTTATTCTCCTGCTGCCATCTGAAGTAATCGAAAGTGAACTCCCTGTCGAGCACCTCGTCGATCTCACGCACTTTTGTATTCGCAAGTTCTTCGGGAGTGAACAGGCACTTCATCGTGCAGGTGACCTTAACATCACGCTTCTGCAGATTGTTGTAGAGCGGGTCCCTGGTAAAAGCGCCCTGTGTCGAGATCATGACTACCGGGTGCTTCAGCTTCTTGAGGAGAACTCCCATCCTTCTGGGGATGGTCGTTCCGGTTCCGTCCAGAGAATAGCCAGCCTCGGGATACATGAGAACGCTTGCCTTGTTGACATTAAGCGCATGGTCCATATCGGAGATGAGCGTAATGTCGGATACGAATTTACGTGTCGGGATGCAGCCGAGATTCCTCATCAGCCACTTCTTTCCCACCAGGGCATCGGACGTGCACACGATGCTGAAGGGATGTCCCTTAAGCACTTCGAAAGCGATGGACAGATCCGTAAAACTGCAGTGGTTCATAAGGATCATCCACGGACCGTCACCGGCTCTGTCCATATCGATCTTCTCGCAGGAGAAGCTGACCTTCTTAAGCTCGCCTCCGAGCGCGATCCTTCCGATTCCTTCAAGGAGCTTTGACGGCTTTTTGGGTTTCTCATGCTCCCATGAAGGAAGCTTCATGACTTGCTCGTAATCCAGTGTCTTTGTCTTGATCTTCATGAGGTGTTTTCTCCCGGTTAGTCTCTATATCACAGGCACGAACCAATGAACCCTTTGATCTTAATGTCATTCTCTTCGCAAGGGTTGTCAAGCGGATCGATCAGGCTGAGCGAAGCAACGAGTGAATCTGCTTTGGCAGCAGTCTTCAGATTGTTGATGCATTTATCGGAATTGCCGCCTGCGCTCGTCGCGATTACGGCGATCTTCTTACCGGACAGATCGTTGCTGTCCAGGAAAGTGCGGAGCGGAGGTGCGAACGTTCCCGCCCACACGGGTGATCCCAGTATGACCATATCGTATTCATCCTTGTTGAACGCATACGGCTCGAGATCCGGCTTTGCCTTGAATGTTACGGCAGCACCTCCCCACATGAACTTCTTCATGCCCTTGTCAGGATATGCCTTCTTCGGTATGAGTTCGATCAGGTCTGCGCCGGTTCCGGCTGCCACCTTCTCTGCAACCATACGCACATTGCCGTTCATGGAATAAAAAACTATCGCGGTCTTCATTTGCTGCCTCCGGTTAAAGTATATAACAACAAGAATAGTACAGAAAATGTTAAATCATCATTAACTAATCCTGTTTTGATTTTCTGTCGCATTGCCTTTTTTCTATTTTCTAGCAAAGCTATCTTTTTTCAGCGCTAGTGTTGGATGCTCTTTTTCCGGTCAACCACGGAATACGTAGATCTAAAACCATACAGATTCGATGATATGTTTCAATTGAAATCAAAGACAATAGTATGGCTATCACTGTATAGTACCAAGTATTTGCCATTCCACTAGTTGTTCCGATCAGGCAAAAAACAAGTGTAAATAAATAATGTGTGCCTATGATGAAAACTGAATCACTTCCAATACTAACGAAGTGGTTACTCAACCTTTTACATAGATGCGAGATAAGTTGACTGATATAACAGATGCAGATACTTCCGGAAATGCCAGCTAAAAGAAATGCAGGATAGCAGCCTAAAACTCGATGGTAAATCGATGTTTTCTCATTCAGAATCACACCAAATAGAATCAATGAGATTATCGATCCCACTATGATTACATAATGTCCCCAAGCCGGAATCCGCTTCTTCTCATAAATGTCCTTTGCAATAGATCCTAAAACAAAGAAACCGGCTGTTATCAGCACACGATCAAATCCGAAAAAAAGCACCAATTCGTACTTGTTCATAAAGAATCCCGCTATAAATAATAGCATCAACAGTAGTATTTTGAATCGTACTCCAATCCTATGAAGCCTCACGAGATACATCAAAATATAAATCTCAAACAAAGTAAAAAAGAACCAACTCGGTTTATTAAAATAACAATTGCCTTGGAAACAGAATATTTCATTTAAAAATCCGACTATGCCGAGTTCATTCCAGCTTGAGGGGATAAAAAGCAAAGCACATGCAACATTATAAATCACTATCGGCAACAACAATCGCTTTGCTTTCAATAGGACGAAACCCACAAAGCCTTGTGACTTATTACCAACATCAAAAACAAAACCTGACAACAAAAAGAATAACGGCACGTGAAAGGAATAAATAACTTGATTAACTACTGGAGGAGTGCAGGCATACCACATGTGCCCAAGAAATACCAGATATACCCCTATCCCTTTAGCAACATCGATCCACAAAATGTGTGTTTTTTCATTGGAGTCCATAAATATCAATCTCTGTTAATCGAGTTCATAGTAGATATCAACCGCTCTTAATAAGAATCACTACCGTCTCCACATGCGCCGCATTCGCGAACAGATCCACGGGCGTTACAGAGGTTATCCTGTACTTCCTCGTGAGCATCCTGAGGTCTCTTGCCAGTGTAGCAGGATCGCATGAGACATAGGCGATCACAGAAGGAGACAATTCTTCGATCTTCAATATGACTCCCGGGTCAAGACCCTTCCTCGGCGGGTCGACGATGACCGCGTCGGGCGTTTCGATCTTACCTGCTTTTATCATCCCCGCGAGATCCGTCTTGAGCACATCA
>JAIKZM010000032.1 GCA_024682215.1 Saccharofermentans sp.
TGAAGGCCATGACCGACAGGTGCCTGCAGCTCGTAATGCCTTACATGGGCGACAAGTCTGAATCCGATACGACATTCAACGAGCTGCGTGACCCCTCAATGCTCGAAAAGAAGATGGTCCTCATCAGTTCCTGCGGCTATGTTGAAGCCGAGCCCGTTTATCCCGCGCTCCTTGCCCAGTACAACCTTATCTGCGGCAAGGGCAACTACACCGCGATCCTCTGCCCCGAGGGCGAGATCTTTGTCACCGGCAAGGCAAAGCGCCAGCAGGACGTTTATCTCGAGAGCATCAGGGCGGCAGGCGCAGAGTTCTCTGAAAACTTCAGCCTGTCTGAAGAGACTTTGAGGAAGATCGCGATACCGATGCTATCGCCCTTAAGTTTTGGCACTATCACAAAAGCACACTGGAAAGACGGGCACTGGACCGAAAGAGATCTGGAACAGTAAAGGAGATCAGACATGGAAAACAACTATCAGCAACCCAATCAGCAGTACTATACGACTCCGGGATATCAGCCTGTAAATCAGCAGTATCTTGATACTGCAAACGCACTCCTCAAGAGCGCGATCATAGCATGCGTTCTCGCAGGCTTCCCGGTCTGCAGCATCATCGCGATCTTCAAGGGTACGGCCAACAGGAAGAAGGTCCTTGATTACCTCGCACAGGGCGGACTTCACACGCAGAGGATCAAGATCAGTTCGATGTTAAGCCGTGCCGCAACATACTACGGGATAGGCTCCACGATCCTTTATGCCGTGATGTTCATCTACTACGTTCTGGTGATCCTGCTGATCTTCGGCGCAGCAATGAGCCGCTGACATGGAATTAAAGACCAGAAGCAAAAGGCCTTCAATGGACTGTTCGATAGATGTTTTCTACGAACAGACGGAAGGGTTTTCGAAGCACCTGAGCGATAAGAAAAACTACAAGCTAGTGCTTGTCTCATCAGGCTCGTTCGTTGTTGAAGAGGACGGCGAGTATAAGATGATCTCCGCTCCCGCAGGGATCGTGCTAAACGAAAAGGCCGATTTCAGGCTGGTCTCAGAGAGCAACGTCAAGTGCGACACGATATGCTTCAAGCCCACTTTCTTAAGGGAAGAGTTTACTTTTGAAGCCATTGATTCGGGCAAATACGATAAGTTCTTCAGCGCGGTAACCGGTTCTGAAAAGATGAACTGGGACGAAAAGATGGTAGCCGCCGTCACAGGAGACGTTAAGTTTGAAGACTGCTTTTCAGGGTCGCTCTATCAGGACTATCTTTTGCTTTCGCAGTTCGCTTCCCAAGATAGGAACATCAGGTACTGGACCTTGATCACCCAGGAGTACGAGGTCTTAAACAGGTTTTTCAAGAGCGTCAAATACGATATTCAAAACCAGCCTGACAACTTCTGGATATTAAGGATACGCTACTTTATCGTTTCGATCCTGTTTTCCGCCACCGCGGACTTTTACAGGGCTTTCAGGCAGTACGAGCTTTACAAGGACCGTTTTGTCGCGAAAGTCGCGATGTACCTTTTCGAAAACATAGCTGACGACATTACGATAGCTGGCCTCACCAAGCGCTTCTCGGTCAACAAGAACGTGCTGAACGACGCGTTTTACAAGGAGACTTCAATGTCCTGCATGGCTTATCTTGAGGACATGAGGATGACTCTGGCCAAGAGGCTTTTGCAGTCTTCGAATCTTACGATCAGCGAGATAAGCAACCAGTGCGGGTACAGGGATCACAACTACTTTTCCAAAGTCTTCAAAAAACATGCGGGCATGTCGGCGACCGAATACCAGAAGCATATGAAAGGCATGTGCTGATATTCCATCATTTCGTGACGATATTTCTAACTCATAGCGGCTTCTTCAAAGTAAGATTTCGGTAGAAATCAATCGGAGGACCCGTTTATGAAAAAGACGATCAGGGCGTTTTCCGCCGTGCTTGTTGCAGCAATGACAATTGGTTCGTTTGGCGCTTGCTCTTTCAAGCCGAAGACCAAGATTGAGAATGAGAAGGTAAACGTAACTGACGGCATGCTTCCCCAGGTCATCGAAAGGGAAGCTTCCTACATTCAGAAGACGAAGGACGGCGAGTGGGAATTGGAAAAGGCCGAGACCCTCAAGTGGGAGCTTTTGCCTGCCGAGATACCCGATTCCGTACGCATAATCAGCACTGATGACGCCAAGTCCGTTTATCCCGCTCTGGACGATTCGTTCAAGGGCCAGAAGGCGACTTTGTATTTCCGATTCAATGAGGCAAGCGACGTTCAATCGACCGTAAACAAAGGCGGCGACGGCTCTTCCACCATGGACGTTAAGATGAAGGGCACTGTCGACGTCGTCTTCTCAAGCGGCGGATACAAGACGAACCTTCCCGGAGTAAAGGTGACGGGAGCGGTGATAAATGCTGACGGTTCGACCGACCTCAAGGTCGACATAGGCCAGGGCGAAAGTGTTTTAAAGGCGCCCGCAAAGGTTAAGAGCGGTGTCCTGAAAGATTTCATGGCCGCGCAGTCAGACACTTTCATTACCAACGAATCCTTCAAGGATCTCACTTCTTTCAATGTAAGTTCTTCTTTAGTAAGCAGAGGCGCGTGGGATAACAAGATCGCCCTCGAAGGTGAGAAGCTTTCGCCCGATCTAAAGTGGGACAAGGTCGATGGCGCTTCCAAGTATGCGGTCATCATGATCGACGGAAACTGGCTCCACATGGACGTTTTCACGACGGAGACCTCATTGGCCGAAGGCGCTTACAACAGAAGAGGCGGGGAAGGCGCGGAGTTTGTCGGACCTTATCCCCCGAAGGGTTCCACGCACACTTATACGGTATTTGTCTTCGCACTGAAGGGCGATCCCGCAAAGAATTCCTTCTTCTTTGATGCCGGCGGAAACAGCATTAATGAGATATTTAACGGCCTGGATACGGACAAATCGGGCGACAAAGGAAACGTGCTCGCGTACGGCAGGCTCGACGGTAATTACACAGGAAAGTGATATAGGCTAACGCCGTTTCACGTTTTTTTCACGAAACGGCACATAAACGTGAAGGATTTCGTGAATTCCGCCTGGGATTCACGAAA
>JAIKZM010000059.1 GCA_024682215.1 Saccharofermentans sp.
GTTGAGATGTAAACCATACCGTCATCATTAATGTTGATCTGAGCACCAGTGTCAGCGATGATCTTGTTGATGACCTTTCCGCCTGAACCAATGACTTCTCTGATCTTGTCAACAGGCACCTGCATGGAGATGATCCTGGGAGCCCACTTATTGAGTTCTGCACGGGGTGCGGGGATGCAAGGGAGAATGATGTCGTTGATGATCTGGAGTCTTCCCTTGTGTGTCATCTCGAAAGCAGCCTTGATGATGTCTAATGTGAGACCCTCGACCTTGATGTCGACCTGGATGGATGTGATACCTTCTGTTGTACCTGCAACCTTGAAGTCCATGTCGCCGAAGAAGTCCTCGATGCCCTGGATATCCATGAATACGAGGAAGTTATCATCGTTGTCGGGATCTGTGATAAGTCCGGAAGAGATACCTGCAACAGGTCTCTTGATCGGAACGCCTGCATCCATGAGTGACAGAGTCGAAGCGCAGACGGAACCCTGTGATGTGGAACCGTTGGACATCGTGATCTCTGAAACGGTACGGATAGCGTAAGGGAACTCTTCCTCTGAAGGAAGAACAGGGATCAGTGATCTCTCAGCGAGAGCTCCGTGACCGATCTCACGGCGTCCCGGTGATCTGGAAGGCTTAGCCTCACCTGTTGAATAACCGGGCATGTTGTAGTGATGTACATATCTCTTGTATGTCTGCTCATCGAGGCCCTCGAGCTTCTGTGCTTCGGCAAGAGGAGCGAGTGTGCAGATGTTCATTACCTGTGTCTGGCCTCTCTGGAAGAAACTGGAACCGTGAACTCTGGGAAGTACTCCTACATCACAGGACAGGGGTCTGATCTCGTCAAGTGCACGGCCGTCAACACGTCTGTGCTCACGGAACAGATAGTCACGGACGACTTTCTTCTCGAGCTTGTAGATAGCGTCAGGTGCCCACTTTGAAAGGCCCTCTTCCTTCTCTTCGAGCATTGCTGCAACTTCTTCCTGAAGTGCTGCAACGTTAGCGTCACGGACAGACTTGTCAACTGCAAGAACAGCTTCTCTCATCTTGTCCCAGCCGAATTCCTTAACTGCATCGAAAACCTCTTCAGGAACGTCAGCTGAATCGTAAGTGAATTTCTCCTTGCCGATCTCAGCAACGATGCCGTTGATGAATTCGCAGATCTCCTTGATAACAACGTGGCCCTCTGCGATTGCGTTGAGCATAACGTCATCAGGTACTTCGTTAGCGCCTGCCTCGACCATGCAGATCTTGGTGAGGGTACCGGCGAGTGTAACGTACATCTGGGATTCCTGACGCTGTTCGAGCGTAGGGTTGATGACGGTCTTGCCGTCGATGAGGCCGAGTACTACGCCTCCGATAGGTCCCTTCCACGGAATGTCGGAAATAGCGATAGCAATTGATGTGCCGAGCATTGCGGTGATCTCGGGAGAACAGTCAGGGTCAACAGACATAACGAGGTTGTTGACGCAGACGTCGTTTCTGAGATCCTTAGGGAACAAAGGTCTTACAGGACGGTCGATAACACGTGATGTAAGGATAGCCTTCTCTCCGGGTCTTCCCTCTCTCTTCATGAAGCCGCCGGGAAGCTTGCCTACTGCATACATCTTCTCCTCGTAATCTACTGAGAGCGGGAAGAAATCAACTCCTTCTCTGGGTGTCTGGGAAGCTGTAACAGTTGAAAGAACGGATGTCTCACCGTACCTGATAAGGCAGGCACCGTTGGAGAACTGAGCGATCTTGCCGGTCTCGACTACCAAAGGTCTGCCGGCGATTTCGGTCTTGAAAATCTTTTCCATTGATTCTACTCCTTCTGAAAAATTAGTATTGCAAAGGAGGTAGTCCGCAGATTCACGGTCCGAGCAAAAAAATAAGCTCGATGTTCGGGCAGTCAATCTACACACTACACTCCTTGTCGAACTTATTTATTATATATTAACCGTGCGCTAAAACAAAGTTACATTTTCTACAGTTCTTGTACAGTTTTTGCGATGATTTCGGCTAGTCCTTTATGCCCTTGGGCATCCAGATGGAGTCCGTCTTCAACGGAAGGCTTTATATACTGCTTGGCATCGATAAAACCGCAGCCGTGCTTGTCGGCCACTTTCTTGTAGAATTCGGCCAGACGCCTGGATTTCTCGATGGAAACTTCATCAAAGGATCCTCTGAAAGGTCCCGTCAGGATATCTTTGCTGATCTCCGGCGGAGAAACGATGAGGATCTTCGGGATATAGCCCTGCTTGAGGTCCATGACCTTCTCCGCCCTCAAAACGATCTCGTTAAGCCCTGCGGCGATCTCTTCAAGAGAAGCTTTATAAACGGTCTTCATGTCGTTGGTTCCGAGCATGATGACAAGATAGTCAACGGGCCTGTGCGTACAAAGGATCCCCTTGATGTAATCCACGCCGTTCTTCCAGTCATCGTTGGGATCATCGAAAACAGTAGTCCTGCCGTTAAGCCCCTCTTCAATGACCTTGTAGCCGTCACCTAAGAGTTTTTGCAAAAGGCACGTCCACCTGACTTCATCGGGAAGCCTGTTCCCTGTCGCCGGATCGTGTCCGTATGTGTTGGAATCGCCAAAACAAACAACTGATTTCATAGTTTATTCCTTTACGGTCATGAGATCTTCGAGCCATATATTCCTGGAAGCGTCTGAAGGCATTCTCCAGTCTCCTCTCGGAGAAAGAGTTACAGTACCGACCTTGGGGCCGTCAGGCAGGCAGGAACGCTTGAACTGCTGTGCAAAGAACCTCCTGATAAAGGTTTCTTCCCACTTGTAGATGGTCTCGTCATCGTAAGAGTCTTCAAAAGCTGCCTGCGCAAGGCGGTAGATCTTTGAAGGCGCAAAGCCGAATCTGATGAAATAATACAGGAAGAAGTCATGAAGCTCATAAGGTCCCACCTGCTCTTCTGTCTTCTGGGAGATCTGTCCGTCTTCCGTAGGCGGCAGAAGCTCAGGACTTACCGGTGTGGCAACGATGTCAGCCAAAGCTTTTGACAAAGGCTTGCAGATCGATGCAGTGCGCTCGGATTCATAAGATACAAGGTGTCTTACGAGCGTCTTGGGGATCGATGCGTTAACTCCGTACATTGACATGTGGTCACCGTTATATGTGGCCCATCCGAGAGCAAGCTCGCTCAGGTCGCCTGTTCCGACTACAAGTCCGTTCTCCTGGTTAGCGATATCCATCAGGATCTGGGTACGCTCCCTCGCCTGTGAATTCTCGTAAGTGATATCCTGAACCGAAGGATCGTGGCCTATATCCTTAAAATGCTGGGAAACCGCATCGGAAATGCTTATCTCCCTCAAAGTGCATCCGTACTCTTCAGCAAGTCTCATAGAGTTGTTCTTGGTACGCGAAGTCGTCCCGAATCCGGGCATCGTGATCGCGATGATGCCTTCCCTGGGAAGCTTGAGACGGTCAAATGCATGAACTGTAACGATCAGTGCAAGAGTGGAATCGAGGCCGCCTGAAAGACCGATGACAGCCTTTTTGCATCCGATCTTCGAAAGGCGCGTCAAAAGGCCTGCAGCCTGCATGTTGAGGATGTCCTCACACCTCTGTGCAAGGTCTTTCCTGTCCTCGGGAACAAACGGAGTCTTTGAGATGTGACGGTTCAGTTCGATGTCGGGGAAATCGGCATCAAAAGGAATGCCGTTCTCATAATCATCACCACTCGACTTCATCTTGAAAGTGTTCATTCTCTTGCGTTCTGCGGCAATTCTCTCGACGTCGATATCCGCATAGATGACACCGCCCTCGAACTTTTTGCTCTCTGCAAGGATCTTGCCGTTCTCGGCGATGAGGTTATGTCCCGCGAAGACCATATCAGTCGTGGACTCGCCAAGACCCGCGTCAGCGTAAACATAAGCCGCAACGAGCTTTGCGCTCTGTGAAGCAACAAGGTTCCTTCTGAAATCAGCCTTTCCGATGACCTCATCAGAGCATGAAAGGTTCAGTATGATCTGGGCTCCGTGAGCCGCATATTCGACTGACGGGCTGTCCGGCACCCAGAGGTCCTCGCAGATCTCAACGCCAAAAGTAACGTCCGCACAGGTGAATACCGCAGGACCGAATTCAACGGAATCCTCATCCTCCGTGAAATTATCGATCGTAAGCATCTCATTTCCTTCGAAAGGCGTGAAATAACGCATCTCGTAGAATTCCGCATAATTGGGGATATTGCGCTTGGGGACTATTCCTAAGATCTCGCCCTGATAAATGACTGCAGCGCAGTTGTAGAGCTTGCCGCCGTACATGAGCGGAAGGCCGACGACTATTACGGTCTCAAGATTCTCAGTAGCGGAGACGATCTTAAGAAGCGCTTCTTTTGCAGCCTTTATGAGAGTTGACTGCAAAAACAGGTCACCGCATGTGTATCCTGTGATGGAAAGCTCGGGAAAAACAAGAATCCCGCAGTCGTTCTTCGACGCCTTCTTCGCTGCATCTATGATCTTCGTAGAATTAAATACGGTATCGCCAACCCTGACCTCAGGCGTAACGGCTCCAACCCTGATAAAAGAATCGAGCATGGGAAATCCCCCTTTTGCGATTTTTACTGATTATACAATAAAAAAGCGGTCCCGTAAGGAACCGCTCTCAAAATAATCTTATTAAGATTACTTTCTGATACCAAGCTTTGCGATAAGTGTTCTGTAACGCTCGATATCGATTGAAGCGAGGTAGTCAAGGATGTTTCTTCTCTTACCAACCATCATGAGAAGACCTCTTCTGCTGTGGTGGTCACCCTTGTGGGACTTGAGGTGTTCTGTGAGGTGGTTGATCCTGTAAGTAAGAAGTGCAACCTGAACCTCCGGAGAACCTGTATCGCCCTCAGAGAGTGCATATTCCTTGATGATTGCCTGCTTGTCGAAAGATGCTGACATATATCTTTCCTCCTTA
>JAIKZM010000136.1 GCA_024682215.1 Saccharofermentans sp.
GCTCTTACCTCGCCTTTTCATCCTTACCCTTGCGGGCGGTTTTCTTTTCTGTTGCACTTTCCTTAAAGTTGCCTTCACCGGGAGTTACCCGGCATCCTGTCCTGTGGAGCCCGGACTTTCCTCATGCGCCGGACTTTCGCCGATAGCGCCCGCGATTGTCTCGGTCTGCGGGAAAACATGACTATTATACTCAAAACCCCTGTTAAATTACAGAAGCCTTTTCGTTGTTATAATTCACAATAAAATTGAGGCTCGGGAACTGCTGGGAAAGCTTTTCCCTGAGTTTGGGCAGATATATCTGTTCGGTGGCCGAATGACCGGCTATGACCGTGTTGATCCCGCATTCTTCAAGCTCAACGCAGACGTGATGCTTTATCTCACCTGAAAGAACGGTATCCGCACCGCTGCTGATTATTGCCGGGATGCTGTCCTCATCAAAAGCGCCGCCCTGTACAAACACCTTGGAGACCTTATTGTCAGGATCGTTAATCGTGATTATGCCGCTGGCGCCGAGATCTTTCTTCGTCTTCTCAACAAATTCCTTGAGTGTCTCCTGCTTGATCTCGTATAAGATCCCGCATTCAGTCCCCTCCAGATGCGAGGGTTCTTCAGCACCGAGAGCTGACGCGATCGCAAGATTGCCGAATTCATCAGTCATATCGAGATTTGTATGGCATGCATAGCATGAGATACCGCTGGTGATAAGGTTTGTGAGAAGACGGCCTTTATAAGTCTCCGTGCTGAGAGTCTTGATCCCGCCGAAGATAATCGGGTGATGCGTGATGATGAGATCCGCTCCTGACTGTCTAGCGCATGCGACAGCCTTTCCCGTCAGGTCGAGCGAGAGGACACACGCCGTCACCGCTTTTTCGGGATCACCTGCAAGAATTCCGACATTATCGTAATCCATTGCATTCTCCCTCGGAAAACACTGATCCAGGAAACCCGTTACTTCACTGATTTTCATACCTTAGCCTCTCTTCCAATGCATCCCTTATTACTCTGTCGCTCCTCGACCTTATGCTGAACACTTCGTCAAGGTGATCAAAATAACTCCTGATGAGCTCATCACCTGATTCGGCCTTCTTAAGAAGGACCGAGCCGTAGCATTCCTTATAAGCACCGAGCTCATAAGGAACTGCCCCGTAACTCATCCGCATAATATTATAGAAGAAATCCCTGTCGGTGCATACGGACTCGTCGTCGAAAACAAAGCCGTTCTCAGCAAAGAACTTCCTTACGAGATTAACGGACTTCTGTGGCTGGATAACGAACCTGACATTCTTAAGCAGTTCAGGAGTCTCCGTCTCTATGCATCTCGAGACGATATCAATTATGTTAAGTCCGCCCATACCTGCTATGACGATGACGTCGCCCTTTTCGAGTCTGACCCCGTCAAGCCCGTCGGTAACGATGACTTGAGAGCGGTCTTCAAAACCTGAAGTAATCATGGCATCAGCCGAATGATCGGCAGGTCCTTCGTGTATCTCCGTACAGATAACGCTTGTTGCAATGCCGTTCTCAAGGCATGAGACAGCAAGCAGTCCGTGATCCGAACCGACATCGATAACCCTGCCCGGGCCCAGTTCTGTTCTGGCGGCACTGACCTGATCGTATACGGCTTTAAGCCTGAAAGACAAATTAATCATCAAAGTTCCTCTAACTTGGCCCGCATCTTGTTCTTGTATTCACTGAGTTTCGTAAGTTTCTCTTCTGCCGCCTTGCGTTCATCAGGCGCATAAGCATACATTCTCTGTGAGATAAGGGCTTCTTCTATCTCATTAACACGGTTGATCCTTATCTTGTAAAGGTAACCCAGATAATAATCACGTTTTACATTAATGTCCGGAGCAGAATCCGCTTTGGTGCACTCATTGTACATAACGTCCTCAGCAGGAACGCCGTTGATGGTCACCCTTCTAAAAAAATCGCTCATCCTTGCATAAGAGACACCCTTCTTCGCATCGAAAACCGAAAGGAAACTCTTTACCAGCGCCTTCATCGAATCTCCGGAAAAGTCATCCGGTCTCAATACGTCTTCAAGTGCGACCTGTTTCTGGTCAGCAAGTACCGGACCCAAAGACAGCGCATACGCAAAAAGCTTTAGCTCATCATCTGAAGCGGTATCAACAACGGTGTAAGTGTTTACGGGTTCAGCAGGCTGCTCCTCCTGCACCGTATCCTCTTCCTCATAGGAAGGCTGTTCGTCAGCGGCATTGCGGCTCTTGAGATCTTCAGCTTTCTGTCTGGCGATCTCCCTGGCATTATTAAGGTTCTCCCTTGCGTTCTCACTCTCGGCAAGACTGTTCATCCTGTTGAGCACCGCACCGGGATTTGCGCCAAGGACCTTGGCAGCCTCGTTAGCCATCGTGGAGCGCTTGATGGCATCAGGCATCCAGGATCCGTAAAGACAGATATCGTCCTGATATCTTCCCTTATCTATTCCCTTGGTCTCATCATAGTTGTCATTATAAGCACGGTCGAGAAGATACTCTTCAACATAAAGTGCATTCTTAACGACTTCGGCAAACTTGTCAGCGCCCTTCTCGCGAATGAATTCATCAGGGTCCTTTCCGTCGGGTACCTTCGCGATCTTTATCCTGATCTTGAGGCCCGAGAGCTTAGAAAGATACGCGAGCATCATCTTGATCGCGCGGATGGCGGCCTTCTGGCCTGCGCCGTCAGCATCGAAGAAAAAGACTATCTCCTCGCAGAACCTTGCGCATGTCTTAAGCTGACTGTCCGTAAAAGACGTGCCGAGAGCGGCAACCGTATTGCGGAACCCTGCCTTATGCATCGCGATGGCATCCATATAGCCTTCAACTACGATAAGCTGCTTTGACTGCTCTTTCTTCGCGAAGTTCAGCGCATAAAGATGATTCTGTTTGTTGTAAACGAGAGAATCCGGAGAATTGATGTATTTGGGCAGCTCTCCCTTCTTGAGCGTACGGCCGCCGAATGCGATGATGTTCCCGAAAGAATCGAAGATCGGAAACATGAGCCTGCCCCTGAAAAGATCGAACAGTTTCTTTGTCTTCTCAGAGCGTTTAAATATGCCCGAGCATTCCATCTCGTCTTCGGTATATCCCTTATCGGCAAGATAGTTCCTCAAAGCATCCCAGCTGTCAGGAGAATACCCTATGCCGAAATGATCGAGCGTTTGCTTATCGAGAGCGCGCTCCTGGGCATATTTGCGGGCAGGTACCCCAACCTCGGGGTCATTAAACTGAAGATAGTAGAATTTGGCTGCTTCGGTCAAAAGGTTCTTAACGCGCTTGGTCTTCTCCCTGCGCTCCTCATTGCCTGCCTCTTCTCTTGCATCAGGAACTTCAACGCCGTAAAGCGATCCCAGGAACCTTATGGCTTCAGGATAGCTCAAGTGCTCGATCTCCATGATGAAGTTGATCGCGTTTCCGCCCTTGCCGCAGCCGAAACACTTATAGATGTTCTTGGAAGGATTAACGGAAAAGGATGCTGTCTTCTCATGATGGAACGGGCAAAGGCCCCACATGTTTCCGCCTTTGCGGTTAAGGGAGACATATCTGCCGACGACTGATTCGATATCAGCCTTGAGAAGGATCTCTTCTATTACACTTTCGGGAATCAGACCCAAACCGTTTCTCCTTAAACATAAACGGCCCGGAATATGCCGGGCCGGATAATTCCTGATTCGGATAACGAACTGTGCCTTAAGGCATCACCGTTACTCCTCTTCTTTCTTCTTGCTGCCGAAAAGGCCCTTCTTCTCGGGAGCCGGATCTTTCTTGACTGTTCCGTCAGGATTGAGCCTGTCGCGCTTAACTACAGATGAGATAGCGCTCTTTGTAAATGTAACAAGTGTATTTGCAGCTGAGGTTGAGATTGTGATCTCATTGTCCTTGATGTTGGCAACAAAACCGACAAGGCCGCCGATAGTAACAACTCTGTCTCCTACAGACAGCTTGCTCATCTGTTCCTTCAGTTCCTTGTCGCGCTTACGCTGCGGTCTTATCAGTATAAAATAAAATACGACGAACATGAGGACTAAAAGTGCGATAGACGCATAAGAGCCCATCATCGTTCCCATCATCTCATCTGGTGTACCGGTTCCTGCTCCTGTTGCTCCGGCAGTCTCTCCGGCTTTGAGAATCAAATCTAACATTTCAAAAAAACCTCCTGGGACAAGTCATGCTTGTCATTCTTTTATTGCTTCCGCGATAACATCGGACATATTGTAATATCCGGCTTTTTTACCACACATAAAGCCGGCAGCCGTAAGAGCGCCCTTTGCGAAGACATCTCTTGTCATGGCACGGTGGCTGACCGTGATGATCTCTTCATCATTGATGAACATGGCGCTGTGGTCGCCTACGATATTTCCGCCCCTGATGGATGAGATACCGATCTCGGTCTTCTTACGGGCTTCATTCCTGCTCTGTCTGTCATAAACATAATCGACCTCATCAGGGATCTCCTGTGAGATTGCATTGGCGATCATCATGGCAGTACCTGAAGGTGCATCGAGTTTTCTGTTGTGGTGAGCCTCGACGATCTCGATGTCATACTCGGGATAAAGTGTCTTCGTGCACTTCTTTACAAGCTCGAGCATGAGGTTGATGCCGATGCTCATGTTGGCAGACTTGAATACCGGAATGGTCTCTGATGCCTTGAGGAGCTCAGCGACAGTCTCATCGGAAAGTGCTGTTGTGCAGCAGATGAAAGGCTTGTTCTTTGAAAGAGCATAATTAAGGATCGTAGGAACCGCTTTTGCATTGGAAAAGTCGATGATGACATCAAAATCCTCCGCGCAATCCTGAGGATTGGAATAAACGGGGAAACTGAAATCATCACATGTGGTGACGTCACAGCCTGCAACGACCTTGTATTCGTCATTGTGCTGGCACATCTTTGCAATGGTGTGGCCCATTCTGCCACAGCATCCGTTAAGGAATATATTGACCATAAGAATTCTCCTGAATTACTTAGCGAGGAACTTTGCCGTTGCAGAAGTATCGTACTTGGCAAGGACTTCTTCCATCTTCTTGTGGTTAGCTGCACTCATCTCGCACAGAGGCAGTCTGCAGGGACCAGCATTCCATCCGAGCATGTTCAATGCTTCCTTGACAGGAATAGGGTTAACTTCGCAGAAAAGAGCCTTTACGAGAGGGATCATGCTGATCTGCATGTCTCTTGCCTTCTTAATGTCACCGTCGATATATGAATGTATCATCTGGCTCATCTCGCGCGGCAGGATGTTCGCAACAACGGAGATAACGCCCTTTGCACCCAGAGAAACCATAGGTACAGCAAGTCCGTCCTCACCGGAATACAGAGTATACCTGTCTCCGCAGAGGCTGTAGATCTCAGGGACCTGACCGAAGTTGCACTCCTTTACGCCAACGATGTTCTCACAGTCGGAAAGTCTCAGGAGAAGTTCAGGTGAGATGTTTACGTTTGTTCTCGAAGGAACATTGTAAAGGATGACAGGGCATGAAACTGCTTCAGCAACTGCCTTATAGTTACGGTAAAGGCCTTCCTGTGTGCACTTGTTGTAATAAGGCGTAACAACGAGAAGAGCATCTGCTCCGAGCTTTTCCGCACGCTTTGAGAGATCCACACAATAAGCTGTATCATTTGAACCTGTTCCAGCGATAACCGGAACACGTCCTGCTACCGTATCGATAGCGCACTTGATAGCTGCCTCGTGCTCTGCATCAGTCATTGTAGCAGCTTCACCGGTCGATCCGCAGATAACGATTGAATCGATACCATTCGCGATCTCGAACTCGATCATTCTCTCAAGTTCCTTGAAATTTACGTCGCCGTTTTCAAAAAAAGGTGTAACGATCGCTACTGCGGCGCCGGTAAAAACAGGATTGGACATGGGAATGCCTCCTTTTACTTTAAATAATCACTACGGAATTTTATCACCCGATAACACTTATAGTCAATTATGCCCAGAGGGTGCACATTTGTACTTGGGACACGTACAATCTGGCGCTTTTGAGGACATTTCACCCTGACGGATCGTTGTCGTAAGACAGCGGATACCTGACATGGTCAAAATCTTCCATAACATGCCTGAATACCGCATTTATGGCCGATCTGTTGGATGCCTTAATGATGAAGCTAAGCCTGTACTTTCCCCTGAGCTCGTAAATGACTGAAGGAACAGGCCCGTAAAGCTCAAATGCATACGACCTGTCCTGATACGAAAGGAAGTCAGACAGATAGTGATAAAGTTCCCTTCCTCTTTCCTGAAGAGAAGACTCGTCCTCCAGCGAAAGCACTATCTCGCCGATCGCCTTGAACGGCGGAAGGCACATTTTTTCCCTGTATGTTATCTCAGTCTCATAGAAAGCCCTGTAATCCTGGGTGCAGGCGTATCTGAACAGAGGATTATCAGTGTTATAGCTCTGAATGAAGACCTTGCCCGGATCATCTCCTCTTCCTGCCCTTCCCGCTGCCTGTGTTATCAGCTGGAATGCACGCTCGGATGCCCTGTAGGATGATGCGGCTATCATAAGGTCCGCGCCCAGTATTCCGACGACCGTGCAATCAGGGAAATCCAGACCTTTTGCGATCATCTGCGTTCCGATGAGAATGGATGCTTCCTTGCGGGAAAACCTTTCGATTATCTCCCTGTGCGCGCCCGGTGACACGGTCGTATCCTGATCCATTCTAAGGACTTTTTCGTGCGGAAAGACTGTACCTAACAGATCCTCTAACTGCTGTGTGCCAAATCCGGCCTTGGTGAAATGTTTGCATCCGCAGAAATCGCACTGAGCCTCCGAAGCCGGGATCATGTATCCGCAGTAATGGCATATGAGGCTCTGAGCGCCTGTCCTTCTGTTGTTATGAAGCGTCATTCCGACAGAGCAGTTCACGCAGCTTACAGGCTTACCGCAGTCGCTGCACACGAGAGTCCTCGCATAGCCTCGCCTGTTTAAGAACAGCAGCACCTGCTTGTTCTGTGAAAATGCAACTGCCATCGCCTGTCTTAAAGGTATGGACAGAATATCGCCCGCACCTAATTTAACCTGTAACTTCATATCAACGGGTACGATCTCCGGGAGTCTGGCAGCCGTCCTTGCACGCGTCTTCAGTTCGATGAGGTCATAGACCTTTCTGTTTGCGGCATAAAAACTTTCGACCGAAGGCGTCGCAGAACCCAAAACAAGCGCTGCGCCGTTCTTGTTTGCCCTCATCCTGGCAATGTCTTTTGCTGAATACCTGGGATGAGATTCGGATTTATATGATCCGTCATGCTCCTCATCTATGATTATCAGCCTGATGTTCTCAGCAGGCGCGAAGATCCCGCTTCTCGGAGCTACGACGACCTTCGCCTTTCCGCTCCTTATCATCTCCCACTGTGAAAATCTCTGCCTGTCGGTAAGCCTGCTGTGGAGTACTGCGACAACGCCTCCGAGGCGTCCTTTGATCCAGCTTATGGTCTGAGGCGTAAGAGAGATCTCGGGGACGAGATACAGTACCGTTCCCCCGTTATCTATTACATTCTGCGCACACTTCAGATAGACTTCCGTCTTACCGCTTCCGGTAATGCCGAAAAGAAGATGCGTCCCGGAGACAACATCTCCGTTTTCCCCGACGATCTTCTTTACTGCTTCTTTCTGTTCGTCATTCAGATCATATGTCTCCGAAAACTTGCCGTCCACAGGAAAGTCATCCAAAAACTCCGAACAGTCGCTTCCAGATCCGCTTATCTCCTTTGTGAACCTGACAAGTCCTTTTTCCTCGACAGCCTTTACCTGTGCGGAAGATGCGGATACCGCGGCCTGAAGTTCCTTCCGGCTGCACTTACCGCATTTGAGAAGATACTCAAGTATGTTAGCGTGAACGGCTGATCTGAGGCTTCCGGAAGAAAGCACGCTTTCGGCAGTCTCCCTGTCAGTGATCTCCACGAAGACTTCAGTAGGGATCTTATGGTTTTCGACACATGCCGGCACCATGAGTTCGATGACGTCGCCCCTGGTGCAGTTGAATCTTTCAGCAATCGTATCGACAAGCGAGATAAGATCTCCCGTAAGAACGGGATAATCGAGGATCAGGTTCTTTATCTCCTTGATCCCTTTTATTCCGTCACCCGCATTTTCGGAAACGGACATTACCACTGCGGTCCTTGTCTTGTTTCCGAATCCGAAAGGCACATTGCAGAAAGATCCCGGAACCACCTTTCCTTCAAGTGATTCCGGAATCTTGTAAGTATACTGTTTGTCTGTTTCTTTAACAGTGCCTCTCAGGATAACGCTGCAATACATTATTTATCTCCGAATGGATTTGTATCCATATCGCCGTCTTTATCTACGGATGGATTAGTACCCATATCGCTACCAAAGAAATCGAACAGGTTCATCTGGGCGCTCTCGGGAAGGTCGTCAAGGATGCCGCCGTAAGCTAACAGCTTCTCTGTTACCGACTGTCCGACTCCTGTTCTCTTCATGAAGTCATCACGGTTCTTAAACGGACCGTCTGCCCTTGCCTTTTCGATTGCTTCACCATTCGCAGGTGAAACTGCGGGGATCGCGCAGAACGGCGGTCTTATGAGCTTCGGACCTGCTTTAGCGAACTTGGTTCCGAGTGAATCCTCAAGAGTGATCGGCGCAAAGGTTATGCCTCTTGCATACATCTCCTCGACAAGCTCATAAAAATAGTACTTGAGCTTGGTGTTCGGATCGCCCTTGGCATGCATCTCCTCATTGAGTTCGATCCTTCTCTCCTTAACCTTTTCAGGTCCGCTGCACATGTCTTCTGCATTAAACAGGCCTTCACCTCTGTGAGTGAAGAATGAGCAGTAGTATTCCTCAGGATAGTAGACCTTGAACCAGGCTACTCTCAAGGACGAGATCGCATAAGCTGCAGCATGTGCCTTAGGGAACATGTACTTGATCTTCTGGCACGATTCGATGTACCAGTCAGGTACGCCGCAGGATTTCATCTCTTCAACATATTCAGGCCACTTCTCAACCTTACCTGCAGCAACCTTACCCTTACGTACGCCTTCCATGATGTCGAAAGCGTCCTTGTTGGGAAGTCCCCAGTAGATGAGGCTCGTCATGATGGAGTCACGACATCCGATTACAGAGTTAAGGTCACACGTGCCGTCCCTGATGAGTTCCTGGGCATTGCCGGTCCAAACGTCGGTACCGTGTGAAAGTCCCATGAGCTGGACGAGGTCGTAGAATCTCGTAGGCTTTGTTTCCTTGATCATTCCACGGGCCATGTTCGTACCAAGCTCGGAAAGGCCCAGTGTCGCCGCGCCTGCATCGGTCGCATCTATCGGGAATCCCAGTGCGTCAGTGCTCTGGAGAAGGCTCATTACCTTCTCGTCAGGAATCGGGATGTCCGTTATCGTTACGCCCGTGATATCACTGAGCATCCTCAATACCGTAGGATCGGCATGACCTAAGATATCGAGCTTTAAGATCGTATCGTGCATCGCGCGGAAGTCGAAGTGCGTGGTAATGATTCCGCCGTCGGTCTTTTCTGCCGGGAACTGGATGGGGGTGAATTCATAGATATCCATTTCCTTGGCAATAACGACGATACCGCCCGGATGCTGAGACGTTGTTCTCTTAACGCCGATGATGTCCCTCGACATGAATGCAAGATGGGCCTGGGTAAAGGGTTCGCCCCTCTCCTCACAGATCTTGCGGCACAGACCGTATGCGTTCTTGTCCTGGTAAGCACCGATCGTTCCGGCCTTGAACGTGTGCGTGCCTCCGAACAGCACGCCGACGTATGCATGAGCTCTCGGTTGGTATTCACCCGAGAAGTTAAGGTCGATATCAGGCTGCTTGTCGCCCTTAAATCCGAGGAACGTCTCGAACGGTATGTCCTGTCCGTCAGGGATCAGCTTCTCGCCGCATTCGGGACAGTTTTTGGGAGGCAGATCGTAACCTGATCCGTATTTACCGCTGTTGTCAAATTCGGCATAGTTGCACTTCGGGCACCTGTAGTGAGGAGGCAGCGGGTTTACTTCAGAAATACCGCACATCGTTGCGGCAAACGAAGAACCTACGGAACCTCTCGAGCCTACGACGTATCCGTCGTTATTGGACTTCTTAACGAGTCTGTACGCGATATAGTACATGATCGCGTAACCGTTACCGATGATGGATTCAAGCTCACGGTCGAGTCTTGCCTTAACGACTTCGTTGAGGACTCCATTGTGACGGTACAGCTTATTTGCCTTTGTATAAGCAATGTCTCTGACGTCGGCAGCGGCTCTCGCGATCTGCGGCGGATAAGATCCGTCCGGGAAAGGCTTGATACCGAACTCGATAAGATCAGCGATCATGTTGGTATTGTCGATTACGACCTCTTCTGCCTTCTTCTCACCGAGATAAGAGAATTCCGCGAGCATCTCTTCCGTATTCCTGAAATACAGATCGCTCTGCATATCGGCATCGTCAAAGCCCATGCTCATCAGCATATTTTTTCTGTACTGACCGTCTTCCTTGTTAAGGAAGTGAGAGTCAGTAGTAGCGCATACAGGCATGTTGTGATCATCGGCGGTCTCAACAAGAAGTTCGTCGATTATCCTGATATCGTCCTCATTCAACGGAACATTACTGCCATACTTAACAGGAGCCTGTCTCGTTAAGAACATATTGTTGCACAGCGGTTGGATTTCGACGTAGTCATAAAGGCTCAGGATCTTCCTGAATTCTTCTGACTCATTGAGGATCTTTCTGGTCAGCTCTTTGTCCTTATTATTGTTAACATATGTCGCTAACACATAACGGTACAGTTCTCCGTCAACGCATGCGCCTCCGACGATAATGCCGGATTTGAAGTATTTCAGAAGGCTCTTCGGAGTCCTCGGTCTCTTGGAAAAGTAATGTATCTGCGATTCAGATACGATGCGGTACAGGTTATAAAGTCCCATATTGGAACGCGCCAGATAAATGATGTGATACGTCGGTGTTACAGCAAGCCCTGTAAGCTTATCCTTTTCCGCCGCTTTGATCTTACCTGGCGTAAAGTGTCCTGAAGCATAGTTTATGGACAGGGCATCGGCCGTATCTGCATCCTTAAGGCATGCAGCAAGGCAGGATGCAGACTTGTAGCATGCTTCAAACATTTCATCATGAGAGTCACCGGTTGCGGCATAAGTAAAATCGGCGCCCTTGGATGCAAGAAGCTCATCTACGGTCTTATATTCACCCTTGAAGTATGTCTCCAGGATATCCTCATCACTTGTCGCAGGCATAAGGAACTTATGTCTGTAGTAAACGTGATCTTCGATGTTGATGCCGTAACCTGCGCGGCGCAGGAATGCAAGCGTCGTAAAGATATCCGGACCGGTAACATAGGAATCACCTATGAATTCCAGAAGTTCGCCCATTGCGAAATAGGAATCACAGGGCTCACCTTTACCGGGATAAATTGCGTCAGCAAAATCAGCATGGAAATCCGCGACATGCTCAAAGATAAGTTCTGAAGGAACGACTTCATCTTCTCCGTCAGCATATTCACCTGTAAGATCAAGTTCTGCATTGACAGTCTTGCCCAAAGGCGCATGCGGTTCAAGGACCTTGGCCGCAATGGCCTCATCGCTGAGCATTTCCGGGAATTCGGATTCTTCCCAGAGAGACTTGTCGATATCGTGGGACGCAAACTCCATCGCATCCTGCTCGGACTCTCCCTCTTCGGCAGGCCTTAAAGCCTTGTATCCTTTGAGTCTGTACTTGGATGCGCAGACAGACGTAAATGTATCCTTAAGTGCATCATCACCATTGCGCTTAATGGCGATGGATACGAAAGAACCTACAGCCTTTGGTTTTTGCAGGAAATCCAGTTGGGCATCCTCATCACCGTCAGCTTTCTTGAAGTACTTGTCATTCTTGTAATCGTAAGGCAGGTTATAGAAGACCGTGGGGCCGTCATCGACAAGATAGCCCTCGCATCCGAGGATACACTTGATCGGAGCTTCACCCGTGTCTTTGCGCTTCTTGTTAATACCCTTTGCAGCTTCGAAAACATGAGGGAATGCCTGGACCACTCCGTGATCCGTAACGGCACATGCCGGATGGCCGAAGCTTGCGGCAAGCTTGATGAGATCCGCAGGATCAGTCGTAGCATCACTCGCACTCATCTTGGTGTGGACGTGAAGCTCGACACGCTTGCGCTCCGAAGTGTCTTTCCTTCCCGCGGGTTTCTCCGCAGGGAAAGCACCGTTTACCTTGAACTGTATCTCACCGGAGAATGTATCCTTCTCGCAGTTTCCCTGAAGGCCGACATAACCGCCCTTTTCGAACTTCTTCTGGAAGCCGTCAGCCTCTTCGGGTCTAAGGAATGCAATGCAGGAGATACCGTCAGTATCGTCAAAGCAATCAAACTTGGTGATGACGGACTTGCCGCTCTTGGTAAGCCTTAAGTCATCGGTTATCTGGATGCGGCCTACGATATTAACATCCATCTCACCGAGCGTGAGATTTTTGATCTTCATGGAGACCGCCTGTTTCTTAACCTTGCCGAATACTATTTCATCAGCCAGGGCATTTTTCGAATAATCAAAATTGCCCTTGCTTTCTTCCTTTGCTTCCTTTTGGACCTGCTTAGCCTTATAAGCCCACGAATCCTTATTGGATGCGGCATCATTATCTTCGGCAAAGACCTCTGTCTCAGTCTTTTTCTTACCGTTCTTTTTGGGAGCTGATTTGGCGGCGTAGTTGCCATCGTACTCCTCGTAAGTACCGCTTTCCAAGGCTCTGCGGATGTCATTCTCAGGGGAATAATCCTCATAATCAGCCGATACGGCAATTACCTTTATGTCATATGAATCAGAAGGTATCCTGCAGCACGCACATACGGCGTTGCCGAATGCGGATGAAAGTTCGTATTTGCCGTTGGGACCGAGCATTCCGTCCCACCAGCCGGGAACGTTGAGATCGACCTCAGGCTTAGCACCTTCCACAATGTTATCTTCATCGCAGATAACCCTTACATAATCAGTAAAGCCCTGCAGGCTGGCACCGCCGTCGCGCTTTACCATATACATGATGAGCTTTTCGAGGCCGTCCATGTAATCACAGATGTTGCCGCCCCTGCACTCGTCAAAAACGAAATTGATCCTAAAACCAAAATCGGACTCAAGGTCCTCTAAGAACTGCGCCGCGTCATTACCTGCCGAAAGGCTCAGCACGCCGTTCAGCTTAAGCTCTATCAGTCCCCTGTTCTTGTAGATATCGACCTTATGAACGGTGATCCCGTCAAGGCCTTTATAATCACGTTTACCGCTGTTCAGTTCAAACAGTTCGGTCAGTTTTGTTTCTTTCTTCTCCAACTCTGATTACTTCCTTTACAAATTCGTCAACAGCAGCTTCTGCAGGTATCTTACGGACAGGTTCCCCTTTCTCGAAAAGAAGGAATTCATCCTTTCCGCCTGCAAGCCCGATGTCACATTCCCTTGCTTCTCCGGGGCCGTTTACGACGCATCCCATGACCGCGACCTTGAGGTTGTACGGCAAGCGGGAGATCTTCTCCTCAATCTTTCCGGCAAGTTCGATCAGCGGTACCTGCGTCCTACCGCATGTGGGACAGGAAATAAAAGTTATGCCTTCGTCACGGAGGCCGAGCGCTCTGAGTATCGATTTGGCGCAATATACTTCTTCAACCGGATCTCCTGTGAGAGATACCCTTATGGTATCGCCGATACCTTCGGCAAGAAGGGTTCCGATGCCTACTGCAGATTTGATCGTACCTTCTTTTACGGTGCCGGCTTCAGTGACTCCCAGATGAAGAGGATAATCACACATCTTGGACAGGGTCCTGTAAGTTTCTATGGTGAGCTTTGGAGATGAAGACTTGATCGAGATAACGATGTTATCGAAATCCTGGTCCTCAAGGAGTTTTACTGCTCCCAATGCGCTCTCTGTCATGGCATTGGCGTTGACTTCGCCATACTTGGCAAGGATCTCCCTTGAGATAGAACCGGAATTGACTCCGACTCTTATCGGAAGGCCTCTTTCCTTGCAGCAGTCAGCAACAAGCTTTACCTTGTCAGGACCTCCGATGTTGCCCGGATTGATCCTTATCTTGGCTGCACCGTTCTCGGCTGCAGCGATCGCAAGCCTGTAATCAAAATGAATGTCCGCGACTACGGGAATAGGTGAGTTTGCAGTTATTTCCTTCAGGGCTTCGGCTGCCTCCATGTCAGGAACCGCAACCCTTGTGATGTCACATCCGGCTTCCTTTAATCTGTTGATCTGCTCAAGCGTAGCCTTAGCATCACGGGTATCCGTGTTGTTCATTGACTGGATCTTTACAGATGCGCCGCCGCCAACCGCGACACCGCCGATCAAAACCTGTCTGGTCATTCCTCTCTCCTTTTGCCGTTATCCGACAAGGATCCTGATTATGTCTGAAGCGAACGCAAATATAACGAGTGCAATGAGCAGGAAAAAGCCCACGACGTTTATCACGTTCTCGGCTTTCTTGGAAAGCCGTCTGCCAATTACCATCTCGACGACGATCAGAATGATCTGCACTCCGTCAAGTCCCGGAATCGGAAGGAGGTTCGTGAAGGTAAGTCCGATAGAGATAATGCCGCTTATCACG
>JAIKZM010000172.1 GCA_024682215.1 Saccharofermentans sp.
TGACTGGCTCTTCTATTCTCACGAAGCTTACGAACTCACAAAGTGGGGCGTCAAGGACGTTCACTATACCGAGGATGCTACAGGCAGAAAGACACTCAAGGAAGGATTCTGCTGCTCAGGTCTCGGTTATGGCAACAACAAAGAAAAGACTCTTACCGACATCAGAATGAAGTGGGGTTATGCAGGCGGTAACTTCTGGTACGGCGGAACTATTGCAGAGATGTCTGACAACCTCATTCCTCCCGTACAGGATTACATCAACCGTGATCTTGCCGACAGAGCAGAACACGTTCTTCCTCCGGCAATCTTCCCTACGCCTGATCAGAATGAGCAGATCAACACGATCGCAACACCTCTCATCAGTAACGTAAATGCCTGGACACTTAAGTTCGTCACAGGTCAGGCTGACATCGAGAAGCAGTGGGATGAGTACAAGAAGTCCTGCGAAGGTCTCAATCAGAAGGGTCTTGAAGATATCTATGCTGAACTCTACAAGAAGTGATCTAGTTTTCCCCTAAATCTTTTGTAGCAAAGAAGAGGGCTGTTTCGAAAGAAGCAGCCCTTTTTCATGAATTAAAAAACTCTCACGGATCATACCGTGAGAGTTCTTTATTTATCCAACAACAGATCAGATCAGTCTTTGAAAAGCAGGGCTTTCGAATTCCTGTAGCAGACACGCTCGATGATGTCTTTCAGGATACGCCTGTCATCAGGGAATCTCCCGCGTTCGATCTCAGTGCCTAAGAAATTGCAGAAGATCCTTCTGAAGTATTCGTGTCTTGTATAGGATAAGAAGCACCTTGAATCAGTAAGCATTCCGACAAAGCAGGAAAGAGGACTCTGCGCGCAAAGCGATCTCAAGTGATCTTCCATTCCAACGAGGTTGTCATTGAACCACCAGGCAGCGCCGTGCTGGATCTTGCCGGGTACGCTGCCATCGTTAAAACATCCGCATAATGTATCTATAACCGTATTGTCAGTGGGGTTCAGAGAATAGATGATCATACGCGGCAGCAATCCTTCGCTGTTAAGCTTATCCATGAATCCTGAAAGAGGAGTCAGGAAATCATTTGAACCGGTGATCGTATCGCATCCGCAGTTGATTCCGGCCTTGCTCAACATGACAGAATTAACGTTTCTCTTGCATCCGAAATGAAGTTGCATCGTCCATCTGCGCTTGGCATATTCACGTGCGAAAAACAGCATCAGATCCGTCTTGTAAGCTGTGATCTCTTTGGGTGTTAAAACAACATCTTTCGATGCGGTCTTTTTTTTGAAAACTTCATCAGAAGAGATATCCGGATCCTTTACATAACTGATATATTCGGTTCCGTGATCTGAGATCACGCAGCCGTGTGAAGCGAAGTGATCGAGCCTCGAAACGAGAGCATCTTTAAGCGATGCAACAGAGTCGATCTTAATGTCTGATACAGTTTCAAGTTTTTCAACATAAGAGTTGAAACTGTCTTTTTCTATGTCAACTATGTTGTCCGGTCTGAATGCAGGCAAGACCTTAGGGCCGAATCCGGCCTCCTTGATCTGTTCGTGATAGATAAGCGGATCACAAGGATCATCGGTGGTGCATATTGCCTCTACTTTGGATGAAGTCATGATGCTCCTTGCGGAAAGTTTTCCCGATGAAAGGATCTCATTTGCTTTATTCCAGATTTCTTCAGCATTCTTTACGGTAAGCGGTTCGCTGATACCGAAATAGCTTGAAAGCTCTAGGTTTGTCCAGTGGTAGAGAGGATTGCCGAATGCTGATTCGACGGCTTTCGCCCACATCATGAATTTTTCTTTGTCTGAGGCATTACCGGTGATGAATCTTTCCTCGATGCCGCAGGCTCTCATGAGACGCCACTTGTAGTGATCGCCCTTGAGCCAAAGCTCGGTAAGGTTTTCGAAATGCTTATCTTCAGCGATCTCTTTCGATTCGATGTGACAGTGGTAGTCAACGATCGGGAGATCTTTTGCGTATGAGTCATAAAGCTCCGCTGCCGTTTTGTTTTCGAGAAGAAAACCTTCATCTAAAAAGCTCTTCATAGGCCACCTCAGATTATAATTACGGATATAGATTAACCAATTTCCGCTGTTATCGCAACTCAAAATATGCTAGAATACCAGTTAACAAAAACGAGGTGTTTTACATGTCTTTTTCTGAAAAAGTTTATGAAGCGGGAATAGTCCCGGTAGTAGTCCTGAACAATGTTGAAGATGCGGTCCCGCTTGCAAAAGCTCTGCTTAAGGGCGGCATCGATTTCATGGAGATAACATTCAGGACTGAGGGCGCTGCCGACTGCATTTCGTCCATCAGCAGAGAGGTTCCTGAAGTCATCGTAGGCGCGGTAACCATATTGAATATAGATCAGGCGAAGACCGCCGTTGAGTGCGGCGCAAAGTTCATCGTATCTCCCGGAATAGATGAAGAGACTGTCAGATGGGCAATCGAAAATGACATTCCGGTGATTCCCGGCGCAGTTACGCCGACTGAGATAATGAAAGCTATAAGTCTGGGACTTAAGACCGTCAAGTTTTTCCCTGCAGATGTATATGGCGGGATCAAAGCGATAAAGGCTCTGTCAGCTCCTTTCGGACAGGTTAAGTTCCTTCCTACGGGCGGCGTGTCAGAAGCCAACCTTGCTGATTTCATCGGCAATAAATCGGTATGTGCGGTTGGCGGAAGCTGGGTTTGCAAAAAAGACGACGTGTTAGACCACGACTGGGATAAGATAACCGCATTAGCTGCTAATGCCGTAAAGATAATCAAGGAGACAAGAGCATGAGCAAGTTCCTTACGTTCGGTGAATTGATGTTAAGACTTAAGAGCCCGGGAAGGGAGCGCCTTATGCAGTCTCCTTCGCTCGAGGCGACATTCGGAGGCGGTGAGGCAAATGTTGCGGTCTCTCTTGCTAATTACGGCCTTGATGCCGAGTTTCTGTCAGTAATTCCATCGAATTCGATCGGCGATGCAGCAATAGGCGAACTCAGAAGATTCAATGTCGGAACGGATAAGATAATCAGGACTGACGGAAGGATGGGCATCTACTATCTTGAGACGGGTGCCAACCAGCGCGCGAGCAAGGTCATC
>JAIKZM010000207.1 GCA_024682215.1 Saccharofermentans sp.
ACGGTTAGCTTCGAAATACTTGAACGGCTTGCCGTCGAGCTCAACGAGAGCCTTGCGGATAACCGGCTTATCCTTACCGTTTCTTCTCTCCATGTTCATCATCTTTGTGATGGGCATACCGCCTGCAACCCACTCGTCAGCAGGCTTACTGATGTTGGAAACCTTTGAAAGATATCCTGTAAAGCCGTACTGGATGAGCATGAAAGCGTTGAAGCCTAATGAATAGCAGTAATCAGCGTCAAAGTTTGAAGGGAATGCGCAGCGGCCTTCATAACCGAAGAAGTGATGCTGAGCGCCGAACTTGCCCTTGTATGTGCCTGCTTCCTTTCTCTTTGCGAGCTCGTTCTTGACCATCTCAGAGAAGAGCTTCTCGGACTCGATGAGGGATACCTGAACGTTGCCGTGAGGGTCTCTCTCGAGGAAGAGCTGCTGCTGGATGCCCTGGGGAAGAATGTCGAAAACCTTGAAAGCGTCAGCTGAAAGGCCTGCCTTGATGAACTCATACTTAGCGTTCCAGTCAGGAAGAGCGTTGAACTGAGCTGTCTTCTCGCCTGCTAACAGCTCGTTGATCTCAGCGATGAGAGCGGAGAACTCGGGAACGAACTCTACGATACCCTCAGGGATGATGGCAACACCGAAGTTGTCGCCGTTAGCTGCTCTCTTCTCAACGGAATCAGCAATCTGGTTTGTGATGTCGGCAAGAGACATCTTCTTAGCTGCAACTTCCTCACCGATGAGGCAGATGTTAGGCTGTGTCTCAAGAGCGCACTCAAGAGCAACGTGAGAAGCAGAACGGCCCATAACCTTGATGAAGTGCCAGTACTTCTTTGCGGAGTTAGCGTCACGCTCGATGTTGCCGATGAGCTCGGAATATGTCTTTGTAGCTGTGTCGAAACCGAAAGATGCCTCGATGTCCTCGTTCTTGAGGTCGCCGTCGATGGTCTTGGGGCAGCCGATGACCTGGATGCCTGTGTTCTTTGCAGCCATGTACTCAGCAAGAGTAGCAGCATTTGTGTTGGAGTCGTCGCCGCCGATGATTACGATGGCGGTAAGACCGTTCTCTTTTGCATATTCAGCAACAGTGTTGAACTGCTCTTCTGTCTCGAGCTTTGTTCTGCCGGAACCGATGATGTCGAAACCGCCTGTATTTCTGTAAGCGTCGATGAACTTGTCGTCGAACTCTACATAATCATTCTTGAGGAGTCCGTCAGGTCCCTTCTTGAAGCCGAGGAGCTTGTTCTCAGGGTTTGTAGCCTTCAGAGCGTCATAAAGTCCGGAGATGACGTTGTGTCCGCCAGGAGCCTGACCGCCTGAAAGGATAACGCCTACGACCTGCTTCTTGGCAGCTGATGTGTTGGCGCCCTTAACGAATGTGATCTCAGGCTTACCGTATGTGTTAGGGAAAAGAGCCTTGATCTGATCCTGATCTGCTACGCTCTGTGTAGCAGCGCCTTCCTGTACAGAGATCTCTGCAATACCGTTCCTGAGCATACCCGGAAGCTTGGGTTTGTACTCGTATCTGGCTTTCTGAAGCGGTGAAATATCCATAATTACACTCCTTTAAGTATAGATTTAACAAACATTAGAATAATAGATAATTTGACCCGAAAAGTAAATGCTTTTTCGGGTCATATTACGTCAATCTTATTTGCGAAAAGCAAGCTCAGGCCTGTTTTACCCACCACCAGCAATATGCCTGCGTTCTGGCGGCGAAAGAAGTTCCCTTTAAGAGCTCTTTAACCTGTTCCCTGTCATACCATCCGGCCTCGATCTCCTCTTCGTCAGATGTGCTCGGGGCAAACTCACCCGAAGCGGTTCCGATGACACAGCAGCTCTTCTCATTTGTTATTCCGATCGCGGAAAAGCTTACGGGAAGCACTTCATCGATCGTTTCGAGAGTAAGGCCTGTCTCTTCCCAAAGTTCTCTTCTGGCAGCTTCGACCGGATCCTCGCCCGGATCGATAAGTCCTGCGGGGAAATTGTACGCGAAATCGCCTACAGCCATGCGGAATTCCCTGTTCAGAAGTATCTTGCTGTTGTCGGGAGTCGTCATTATCAGAACGACTGCATCACACTTGTCGTTCTTTATTCCGTTTTCGAGTCCTTTAATGTCACCGTCACGGGAGATCATCTCATAGACCTTGCTGTTGCCCTTTTCCGTCTCGTATTCAGCCTTGTAAAAATGAATAAACTTGCCCGAAAACGCCTTGCTTATGCCTTTAAACTTCATTATCTGCCCATCCTTTTCTTCAGGACTTCTTCAGAAGCCACGGAATAGCCGAAGAATCCGAGTTTGTCGCCAAGAAGGAAGTATTCCCCGTGGTTATAGGCAACGAGTTTTGCGTTGTCAAGGCAGAGCCTGCCCTTGTCGTCTGTAAGGTAGGAATCTGCAGTTACGGCAACTATCTCGCCGATAAACATGTCATGTGATCCGAGTTCGGTCACACTCTTAACCTTGCAGGAGATGGACACCGGAGCTTCCTTGACAGCATACGCGTATTCAAGTCCCTCCGCCTTAACGGCAGTGAGACCGCATTTTGCGAACTTGTCCTCATCCGCGCCGGATCTGACGCCGCAGTAATCGCACGGCTTGCAAAGTGATTTTGAAACGAGATTTATGACGAACTCCCCCGTCTCGGAGATCAGCTTATGGGAATGTCTGGATTTGCGGATGCTTACAGATACCATGGGCGGCTCTGAATTGACCGTGCCTGCCCAGGCGACCGTCATGATATTGGGCCTTTGAGCGGGATCCGTAATGTCTTTTCCCGCGCATGAGACCATTACCACCGGTACGGGATTGAGTATCGTTGAGATCCCTACCGGACTTTTGTCATGTTTTGCCATTTGTCATGCCTCCTTGAAACCGAGGGGTGTCACTGCCGTAAAGCTTTCGTGGAGAAGCAGATAGTCCTTGATGTCGATACCTGCGGAATATCCGACGATGCTTCCGTCCTTGCCGATTACCCTGTGGCACGGCACGATCACCGCTATCGGGTTGTCTCCGCACGCTGCTCCGACTGCCCTCGTTATCTTTCTTGCTTTAGTCTTGTCCCCGCCGGTAAGCTTCAAAGCTATCTCCTCGTAGCTTCTGGTAGCACCATAGGGAATGTCGCAAAGGGTATACCAGACTTCGCGCTGGAAATCCGTTCCCTGATTAAACTTTATGTTGACGTCAAATCCGGCTCTGCTGCTCGAAAAGTATTCGGTAAGCTGCAGAGTTGCCCTACCTACCTCTTCGGGCAGGAAATCAAGCTGCTCCGCATCTATGGCGTATCTGCCGTCGTTGCGCGCCAGGCCGCCCGCTTCCTCGAGAAGTCCCAGTCCGCCAGCGACATTTTCCGCAAACCTGTCGTTTTCGATCTTCTGGCCGTAATGGAAGAGCTTAACCCTGTCGATATAGTCTTTTCCGCCTCCGATCATGGCGACGCCGCGTTCGAAAGGCACGAAACTGACGTTATATGCGGGATATTCATATGAGAGGATCGAGAACAGGCCCGAATCGGCAAAACCCGTCTTTCTTCTCACCTCATCCCTTAAAACGGCCTCCTGGACGAAGCCCGCGCCTGTAATTATCCTCTCGAGACCTTCATTTCCGTGGTCACATATGACCGTAACCTTGTGATAGAACTCCTCCATGAAGCAGTAATCCAGGAGCCTGTCCACGACGGCGCTCTGCGTATCTGCGTTGGCATCTTTTGTGAAAACGAATTCCAGGTGTGCCCTGCACTTCCTTCTGTCAGGCCTGAAAAGCTTGATCATGGCATATATCTCGTCATTCTTGAGAGCGATCAGGGCCTCGCCTGAACTTCCTTTCCCGAACGATCTGATGTCATCTTCAATGAGCGCCAGAGTGCCCTCCATAAGACCGCGCGAACGAAGTACCGCGCTGTCCCTGATATGGATACTGCGAAGCTCAATCATAGACCCCATAGCATGCCTCCGCATTAAACCTGTCATTGCTGAAGCCGAAATAAAGAACCGTATATTCGTTAGTCTTGCGGTAGATCCTGTTATCAAAGCTTCCCGGGCAGTAAACGGCGTTGTCCATCGTCTGGCGAAGGTCGTCCACCATCGTTCCGAAAACACCTTCGTTTCCTGCCATACTCCAAACCTTGCCTGAACGCACCAGCGGCATGAGGCCTTCCATGTTCTCCAACCTGTAGATCAGGAGCTGGGCATCCTCGTCATATGATATGAAGGACGCAAAATCGACAGCAAACTGCATGTCCTCGCACTTTTGGGAAACACTGAGCGAATAAGCCCTTAAATAAGGGACGCCGGAATTGGAAATGCTGCTGCACGGAAGCTGGAGAAAATAAAGCTTACCGGGATAGTATTCCTCCCATGTCCTGCAGCTTGCGGAAGAATCGACCCATAGTGCCGCATTTCTGGAATAGACCGGATCCGCCCCGTCCTTGTCGGCATTTGCGGACATTTTGGTCTCATAAAGTCTTCTGACGTAGGTCGAAGCGGCATTTATAACGTTTTCAGCCGAATCCTTGTCCGTCCTGTATTCCCTGTTCATCATGTAAGAGACTGTCTTGTCTCCCGAAAAGCAGGATCCGAGATAAGGCATGAGCTCATAGCCTGATGCAAGCGGAATGCATTTGTATGTACCTGCTATATGCTCAAGGTATTTGGTGAAGTCTTCAGCGGTAAATTTAGCCTGAAGCCTGCCTTCCTTCGGAACGTAATCCCTGTTGCCGAAGATTACGGTTGCCGCACAGTAGTGAGGCAGTCCGTAGAGCCTTCCTTCCACGATCTGGCTCGACAGTGAAGCAGCGTAGATCTTTGAACCGTCTATATAACGAGTGCGCGAAGCATAAACGCTTATATCAGAGGCAAGTCCCGCATCGGAAGCTGACTCGGGATCGGCTGCAAGATACAGATCCGGCTCCGAACCGGACTCCCTCCAGCCTTTAAGATTTTCAAGGCTTGCGCCGTCATTGGTAACTCCGGTATTGCGGATAACGTAATTTGTCGCGGTAGCGGCAAGCAAATCGAGATTGACGGTCGCTCCCGAAACAGAGCTGTCCCAGGTTCCGTTGTTTTTGGAATAAAACATCGCAGAAAGGCATCTGATGGTCTGATCCGAATAAGGGAGCGCGACTTCCAGCGACCTGATGCCGTCCGTACCGCTCTTGTTTTTATCGGAAGTTTCTGTCTCTGTCTGCTTTGTGGCGGAGGGTACCTCATTAAGCGAAGGGAAAATGTCAGATTCTCTGCGGCATGCACCTAAAAGCATTGTCATGCACAAAGCCAAAGCTGTGGCGCAGATCTTTCTCAATTTCACTTTTTGACACCTCCAATACAGTTCAATTATAACTCAATTAATAAAAACAGTAATAAAATAGATTTACTTGACAGAAATTGGATGAACAAGTATATTTCTTTAGTATGCCAATGTGGCTCAGGGGTAGAGCAATTCACTCGTAATGAATAGGTCGTGGGTTCGATTCCCACCATTGGCTCCAGAAAGTCAGCCCCGGATATCAGGACTCCGGGGCATTTTTATAGGAGTGGACTTGATCAAGCCGGTTCTGAAAAAATCCATTCTTTTCTGTTTATCACTAGTCTTGGCGGCCGGTGTTCTTTTCGTTGCCTTTTCAAGGAACGACAATGCTGACAGCTCCTATCCCTACGAACTTTCAGGTACCACTTTCGTGAAAGGCATTGGTCATTCCATCGGAACATTTGATACCGGAGTCCTTAAACTGGGCCAGGCTGACGGCAAAAGGGGCCTTCAGGCACTGAACATTTCCCTGAAGATGCTCGATACAAACGTCACCGGCACTCTGCAGTACCGCGTGTTCATCAACAACAAGGGCTGGCAGGAATGGACCGAAAGCGGCACGATCACCGGACTGAACACCATGCCGGAGCTCATTACCGGCGTCCAGATGAAACTGACCGGAACTCTCGGCGAAAACTACTGTGTCTGGTATTCGGCCTACACCGATCTTCACAAAGGCATCCAGGGCTGGGTTAACGACGGTGCTGTAGCAGGAAGCCCTGCCGAAAGCCGCAGGATCGAAGAGATCAAGGTCATGATCGTCAAACGCGACAGACAGCTCGGCTTTACCGGCATCTCGTTCAGATCCTATATGGAAACCTATAACTGGGAAAGACGCTGGAAAGGCTCCAATTTCTATACCGGTCTTCCCGGCAAGAATAAGCGTCTCGAAGGCATCGAGATCTACCTGACAGGCACAGAGTACACCGGCGGCATAAGATACAGGGGCAATTTCGGCGGTGCCTTCAGCTGGCAGAACTGGGTATACGACGGTGAAATGTGCGGAAGACGCGGCACAAAGATGGAAGCCATCGAGATCGAGCTCACCGGAGAAGTAGCCGATCATTATGACATCTACTACAGAACATACATCAACGGTCTCGGCTGGTTCTCATGGGCCAAGAACGGAGAAGCTTCCGGAGCCAGAGACATCGGCAGGCGCATCGAAGCCATCCAGATCGCACTGGTTAGAAAAAATGCCAATGCACCCGCAAACGCTTTCAACAGAGTCAGAAGTACGATCGGTTATAAATTTGTCGCAGCAAACTCTTCAACCGGTGTCAGCGAATGGCGTATAGGCACTCCCGGAAAGAGCACCTTCGCTTCTTACATTCTTAAGCGCTGCAGATATTACAACATGACCGAATATAAAGACATGAGATGTGACGCCTTAGTCGCACAGGTACTTACTGACGCGCTTGGAAGCGATCTCGGAAAACGCAGCGGCGCCAAGTACTCAAGACTTAACGAATGGATCGGCTTAAGCGCACTCGAGGATCTTCTTTCCAGCAACTTCACATACAGGGACAGCGCAGGCAGGCTCATCATCTGCAGACCCGTGGCAAAGACCAAGCTCAAGACACTGGTCAAAAAGACCTGGAACCGCAAGGAAGTCAACATAACCGAAGAAGATTTCAATACATGGATGAAGAACAACTGCGTTCCCGGTGACATTCTCGTCTTCTACAACAAAAAGAAGAAACCGATCCATTGCGCAATATATTCCGGCGTACAGAGCACTTCTGCCAAAGAATACAAGTACTACCACGGCAAGAAAAAGGGTGAAAAGGATTCCGATCTCAAGCCCGGTCATTACGTATGGCATTCAGGCTATGATACCGGTGTTGCAAACAAGTTTGCCTTCTGGGTAGCAGAAGTCGGACGCAGTTACTACGTAAGACGCTACCGCGTGGATTCAGGCAAGAATCACCCCACAGTTCCGAGATAACGCTCTATAGGATCACACTCCTCTTAACGTCTGAAAAATCTTGCAAGCGGCTCGATGATGTCGCTCAGATCCTTTATCGATTTATTGAGAGCCGTTATGTCTATGGAGCTCATCCTTTCGACCGTCTTGCTTACGGAATCCGTGTTATCCACAACGACCTTATCGACGTTCTTGACCATTTGGTCGATGCCGGTCAAAGACTTCTCAACAGATCCGATAGCTTTATCGGCATTTGCAACGACAGCTTCGATATTGTCGATCGCCTGATATGCATTATTAAGCGTTGCATTGACCTTAGGAACGATTATCAGCACGGCTGCGCCGAATATGAGACAGATAACCACGAGCGAGACCGCAGTAATGAGAGAGCGCTTGCTGGCCTTCTTCTGCTCTTTTACAAGTTCGATCAGGAGCTCGCGGTCACTCAGCACGGACAGATATTTGTCTGACTTTTCAGAACCGGAAGTTTCAACGCTTTTCTTCTCGATGGTCTCTTTCTCTTCAGCTGCTTCAATAACTTCAGTCTTTTCTTCAAGAGCCTTGATTTCTTCATTTTCAGCCATTTTCCTGTCCCCCTGATCTTGTTAAGTTTTAAACTAAAGATATATTAGTTTTACCATGAGAGCCGAAATATGTGAAATAAAAAAGAGTGAGCGAAGTCAAACAACTTCGCCCACTTTTAGTGTTCTTGTAATAGCTTCCGCTCAAAGCCACAAAGAGTGATGTGATTTCCGAGCGTCTTCCGCAGGAGCTTCAGCTCCGAGGACTAAGCGAGGAAATTACATTCACTCGCATTAATGGTGGAACAACCTGATCCCCGTGAACGCCATAGCCATGCCGTACTTGTCGCATGTCTCGATGACGTTGTCGTCACGGATCGAACCGCCGGGTTCTGCGATGTACTTAACGCCGCTCTTGTAAGCGCGCTCGATGTTGTCACCGAACGGGAAGAAAGCGTCAGAACCGATGGATACGTTTGTATTCTTTGCGATCCACTCCTTCTTCTCTTCCATGGTCAGTACCTCAGGCTTAACTTTGAAAAGTGTCTGCCATACGCCGTCTCTCAATACATCATCGTGCTCTTCGGAAATGTAAACATCGATGGTGTTGTCACGGACAGGACGGCTGATGTCGTCAACAAACTGAAGTCCCATGACCTTCGGATGCTGTCTGAGCCACCAGATGTCTGCCTTATTTCCTGCAAGTCTGGTGCAGTGGATCCTGGACTGCTGTCCTGCGCCGATACCGATGCACTGGCCGTCCTTTACGTAGCAGACAGAGTTGCTCTGTGTGTACTTGAGTGTAATGAGTGAGATAAGAAGGTCTTCCTTCTTGTCATCCGGGATATCCTTGTTGACTGTTACGATGTTTTCGAGAAGAGACTTGTTGATATCAAGCTCGTTTCTTCCCTGCTCGAAAGTTACGCCGTAGACCTGCTTGCGCTCGATGGGCTCGGGCTTGTAGGAAGGATCGATCCTGATCACGTTATATGTTCCCTTACGCTTTGTCTTAAGGATCTCAAGAGCCTCGGGTGTGTAATCGGGAGCGATGACGCCGTCACTTACTTCACGCTTGAGCATGTTAGCCGTAACTGCATCACATGTATCGGAAAGAGCAGCGAAATCGCCGTATGAAGACATTCTGTCAGCGCCTCTTGCTCTTGCGTATGCGCAGGCGATCGGAGAAAGCTCACCTAAATCGTCAACGAAATAGATCTTTGCTTCAGTATCGGAAAGAGGTCTTCCTACTGCCGCACCTGCAGGTGAAACATGCTTGAATGAAGCTGCAGAAGGCATACCGGTAGCTGCCTTGAGTTCTTTTACAAGCTGCCACGCGTTGAAAGCGTCAAGCAGATTGATGTAACCGGGCTTACCGTTAAGTACTTCGATCGGAAGATCGGAACCGTTTTCCATAAAGATGCGCGAAGGCTTCTGATTGGGGTTGCAGCCGTATTTAAGGGCCATTTCACTAGACATTGTATTTCCTCCTGTTACCGCTGATATAGCGGGATTATTTAACGTTCTTGTTGACGATCCTTGTCTCGTATGTACCGTCAGCGATATTGATGAACCTTACGAAAAGCGAGACCTTGTTCTCCTCGTTGAGAGAATCCCAGACCATCTTTGTGAATGAATCGATATCGCCGCTGATCGCAACCTTCTCAGGCTCGCCTTCGAAAGAAGGAAGCGGATTGCCGTCACCCATGTATGTGTGGATAAACCTGCCTGTTCCGGGAAGCGGATTGGTGTATGTGAAAGCATGTCTCTCGCAGGATTCAGGATTTCCGTCAGCGCTCTTCAGGATGGACATAGCAAAGTTGTATGTGCCGTTCTCAACGCGCATGATGCCTGATATACGGGGAGTGTAATTCGGAGCGTCATCCTCGAATTCCCTGCCCCTTAAGGACTGTTCAAAAGTATACTGCCTGTCCATGAGTTCATAGATTGTGTCTGTCTGGTCACCGTTTGTTACGATCGTCTTGTTGCCAAGTACTCTGACAGGAGAATAAATGATGAGATGCGGATCGGAAAGCTTAGAGGGATCGAAAGCCTCTGTCTTGATTCCGTCTTCAGTCTCAGTGAAAACACGGTTGCGTGAATTAACGCTTCTGCCCATGATGAAATATGCGGTTACGGCCTTGCTGCCGTCCTCACTTCTTCCGATCACGATTCCTCTTCCGGGATAAGCATTGGACTTAAGTAATTCTCCGAGATCTACCGTTTTCATTTTTTTGCACCTCCGATTGTTATTCTGTTACGTAAGCTATGTTGTTTTCTATGGATACCTTGCCGTCAGCGATAAGCCTTATCGCCTTGGGAAGTATCTTCCATTCGCACTCCTGCATGATCCTCTTCTGGAGCGTTTCCGGTGTGTCGCCGGGAAGAACGTCAACGGATTTCTGCAGAAGGATCGGGCCGTCATCGTAATTCTCGTTTACGAAATGAACGGTCGCACCTGACACCTTAACTCCCCTTGCAAGCGCGGCTTTGTGCGGCTTGATGCCGTACATGCCCGCTCCGCAGAAAGAAGGGATCAGTGCCGGGTGTATGTTGATTATGCGGTTTGAATACATTGAAACCGTCTTGGGTCCGAGGAGCGAAAGATATCCTGCGAGAACGATGAGTTCCGCGCCTGACTTCTGAACGCATTCAGCCATTTCGGAATCCCACTGTTCCCTCGAAGGATAGTCGGCTGCCCTCATGACAACGGAAGGAATCCCGTTGTCGGCTGCTCTCGTCAGCGCATAAGCCGACGGAGAGGATGACAGGACAAGAACGATCTCTATGTCCTTGAGGATCCCTGTCTTCGTGTTGTCTATTATCGCCTGGAGATTTGTTCCGCCTCCGGATACGAATACTGCTATCTTCATCGTTTTTCCTCAACAGGTAGTCTGATCTTTCTTATGCCTCATCGTCCTCGGGCTTGCCGGCAATGAAGTCGCCGTCGAAGCATGCGGAGCAAACGCCGCAGTCGATCGTATTAAGCGATGCCTTCAAAGACTCAAGGCTGATGTAAGCAAGTGAATCAGCACCGATCATGTCGCGGATCTCTTCTATTGTCTTTGTGCTTGCGGGAAGCTCTGTCTCGGAAGAAGCGTTAACGCCGTAGCAGCAGCCGAACTTTACCGGCGGAGATGCAAGCCTTACATGGACTTCTTTTGCACCGTTCTCCCTGAGGAACGAGATGATGTGCTTTGTCGTCGTACCTCTTACGAGTGAGTCGTCAACGATCGCGATCCTCTTGTCCTTGATAGCTGTTCTGAGAGCTGCGAACTTCATTCTGACTGCGAGTTCTCTCTGCTGCTGTGTGCTCTTGATGAACGTTCTGCCGACGTATCTGTTCTTAAGAAGACCTGAGCCGTATGCAACTCCAAGTCCTGCAGCATAACCTTCTGCAGCAGCGTTGCCGGAGTCGGGAGCGCCGATGACAAGATCAACGTCAGCCGGGCTCTCTTTTGCAAGAGCCATACCTACTCTGTATCTTGAATCGAAGATGGACATCTTATCCATCAGAGAGTCAGGTCTTGCAACATATACATACTCGAAAACACAGACCTTTGTGTCCTTCTTCTCCGTCTTTTCGTTAAAAAGAAGAGAACTCATGCCGTCCTTGGAGATGGTGATGATCTCACCGGGCAGGAAGTCTCTGACAGTCTCGCATCCGATGGCATCCAAAGCGCATGACTCAGAAGAGATATAGTATCTGTCGCCTTTCTTTCCGAGGATGAGAGGTCTCAATCCGTAAGGATCCCTAACGCCGATGAGCTTGTCTTCAGTCATGAAGATCATGGCATAAACGCCGTGGATCTGCTTCATCGTCTCGAGGATCGCATGCTCGCAGTCCTCAGTCCTGATCCTGTTCCTGGAGAACAGTGAAAGTATGATCTCGGAATCGGTATTTGTCTGGAAAATGGCGCCCTGGTCCTTGAGTTCATCCCTGACCTTGTTGGCGTTCATGATCACAGAATCGGAAGTAAGCGCGATGCTTCCGACTCTTGACTTAATGGAGATGGGCTGGATGGCTTCAGGGCCGTTCTCACGGGGAGAGCCGCCTTTGCAGTGTGCGATCGCACATGTGCCCTGCAGCGCAGATAATGTTACTTCATCGAAAACATCAGTGACGAGTCCCATTGCCTTGTGTACGAGGAAAGTACCGTTGTCGTTTACGGCTATGCCTGAACACTCCTGACCTCTGTGCTGAAGTGAGAAAATACCGTAATAAGCATCCTTTGCAACATCCAGCGTCTGACCCTTGATGTCATAAGTTCCGAAAATTCCGCTCATATTCTTCCGTCCTTTGTATGAATGAATTGATTATTTGTCCATGTCAGCGATCTTCTGCTTAAGCCTTGAATCACGCTCGGCAACAGAATCAGCAAGGCTCTTCTTGTATGCTTTGAGTTCACCGCTCAGTTCACTGTCGGAGAGAGCAAGTATCTGGCATGCGAGGATCGCGGCATTTGATCCGCCGTCGATCGCAACGGTAGCTACCGGAATGCCGGTAGGCATCTGAACGGTCGCATAAAGCGCATCAACACCGTTGAGAGCACCGCCCTTGCAGGGTACTCCGATAACCGGAAGTGTAGTGTTTGCAGCGAGAACGCCGGCAAGGTGCGCTGCAAGTCCTGCAGCTGCAATGATCACCTTGAAGCCCTTCTCTTCAGCAGTTGCCGCAAGCTCATGAGCGCGCTCGGGCGTCCTGTGTGCGGATGCAACATCAGCTTCAAACTCAACGCCGAACTTGTTCAGCATCTTGAAGCAGCCTTCCATTACGGGAAAATCTGAATCAGATCCCATAACCACCAATACTTTTCCTGCAGCCATATTTACTTCTCCTTTTAGATCACTCGTCTCCCTGAGCCCAGTTGAGACGTGCCATTACTCTGTCGTATGCTTTGCTTTCAAATGTGTAAGGCTTCGGGCAATAGTCATTTCCTCTTTTTGTGCTCCTGAGGGAATAAGGAATGACGTTGAGCCTGTAATCCGCAACCTTCTTGCCGGTCTCATCCATCACGAACGTGCACTGGATTATGACGGAATCGGGATCGCTGGGATTTGTGTGTCCGCCGAAGCAGAAATTGCCGATGCTGTAAAGGATGTACTTGCCTTTGTAGACCTCGATCGGCTGGAGTCTGTGCGGATGTGTTCCGACAACGATGTCAGCGCCATGGTTGATGAGCGCGCGGCCTCTGTTGGTCTGGCTCTTCGTCTGTTTGTATGTCGCCTCGATGCCCCAGTGGCAGGATACGATAACGATCTGGCAGCCTTTCTTTTTCAAAGCCTTGATGAGCTTATATGTTTTGCTGAGTCCGCCCGTTGACGTGTAACCGCACATTCCGATCTTAATTCCGTTCTTTGCGGTAAAGATGGAATAATTCGATGTATCGCTCCATAAGATACCGGCCTTTGTAAGATTCTTACGTGTATCCTTGAGACCGCTGAGGCCGAAGTCCATAGTATGGTTGTTCGCAAGATTGACCGCTTCGATTCCCGATTTGGTGAAGTACTTGGTTCCTTCGGGCTTCATGGCAAAGACAAATGCCTTCTTGGCATGCTTCCTGCTGTTCGTTATCGCCATCTCGCAGTTGACCAGAGTGAGATCATCGTTCATGAAGATCTTCTTGCAGTTCTTGAACGGATATTCCCATCTCTTCTTTACAACAGAATCAAAGTGGTTGAAGATACGCGCATCTGAGCAGAGCGTGCAGTCACCTGCAAAGGAAACCTTAACGCTCATCGGTGTGGGAGTGGCGGCAACATCAGCCGTTTCCTCTGAAGTGGTCTCTTCAGTTGAAGTATCACCGGCTGTCGTCTCAGTCTGTGTCTCTGCCGGAGACGTCTCTTCTTCCGTAGCAGCAGGTGTCGTCTCATCATTCACTGCAAATTCCTTTGCAGCAGGCGCACCGTATCTGATACCGCCGACTCCGACATTCATGCTGTTGAATGCACAGCCGGCGAACACAGAGGCTGTTACCAGGAAACCCGCCGTAAAAGCGATCTTACGAAATGTCGTGCTTTCAATACTCACTTGCCCAGTTCCTTAAATATGAAAGACCCGCGCTGTCTCCAAAATGCTCAGAGCTGTCATGCACGGGCCCTCCTAATAGTCCTTAGAAATAAACGGAAATCAGAATTCCCTTCTTCTTCCCTTTCTGTCTTCGCTGCCGCTTTCTTCGTTGCGGCCGCCGTTTCTGCCGCCGAAACCTCCGCGGCGCTCACGGTTGGGACGGTTCTCGCGTCTCCTGGGTTCTTCCTCAACGTAGCCCTCAGGCTTCGGGAGGCAGTCCCTGATGGAGAGGTTGAGTCTGCCCTGAGAATCGATCTCGATGAGCTTGACGTGAACCTTGTCACCTTCGTGGAGAACGTCTTCGACCTTCTCTACTCTGTTCCATGCCATCTTGGAGATGTGTACGAGACCTTCCTTACCGGGGAGAAATTCAACGAAAGCGCCGAAGTCCATAAGTCTTGTAACAACGCCGTCGTACTCTGTGCCTACCTCAGGATTGGAAACGATGCCTGTGATGATGGTCTTGGCCTTGTCAGCAGCCTCAAGATCAGGTGAAGAGATGTAGACCATACCGTCATCGTTGATGTTGATCTGAGCGCCTGTGTCAGCGATGATCTTGTTGATGACCTTTCCGCCTGAACCGATGACTTCTCTGATCTTGTCAACAGGTACCTGCATGGAGATGATCCTCGGAGCCCACTTGTTG
>JAIKZM010000211.1 GCA_024682215.1 Saccharofermentans sp.
ATCGGTGATCATGCTTTTGACGGATGTTTCGCCCTTAAGTCTGTCTCTATACCTTCAAGTGTAATTGAGATCGGATCGTATGCATTCAGATCCTGCAACGTTCTTTCGAGCGTGAAGTTCGCAAAAGGGCTTCAGGCTATCGGTCTTGGTGCGTTTCAAGGATGCATACGTCAGGGAAGATGAGATCCCGTTCGACTTTTCACGCCGCAGGATGAGCGTCGTGTTAAAGGACAAGAACGGCAAGCGCCAGCTCATCACAAAGGGCGCTGTTGAAGAGATCCTTTCCATCTGTTCGTTTATCGAGATCGACGGTGAAGTCAAAGAGATAACCTATGATCTTAAGGCGAATGCCAAAAAGCTTGCCGAGGAGAACAATCTTGAAGGTATCCGTGTTATCGCGGTTGCCCAGAAGAATAACGTTCACGGAGTTGATGTTTTCGGCGTTGAAGACGAGAGTGACATGGTCCTCATCGGATTCGTCGGCTTCCTCGATCCGCCGAAGGAGTCTGCAGGCACAGCCATCAACGCGCTGAGAAAAAACGGCGTACGCACCGTAGTTCTCACGGGTGACTCGGAAGGCGTTGCGATCAACATCTGCGGAAGGCTCGGTTTCAGAACTGAGATGACTCTTACCGGAGCCAAGATCGATGCGATGAGCGACGAGCAGCTTGCCGAAGCATGCGAGAACTGCGATATCTTCTCCAAGCTTTCACCTTACCAGAAACAGCGTGTTGTAAAGATGTTCCAGTCAAAGGGACATATAGTCGGTTATATGGGTGACGGAATCAACGACAGTTTGCCGCTCAAGCAGGCTGACATCGGTATCTCGGTGGATAATGCCGTTGATATCGCAAAAGAGGTCGCTGACATCATTCTCCTCGAAAAGGATCTCAACGTACTCGATGAGGGCGTAGTTGATGGCCGTTCGACATTTGCCAACATGTCCAAGTATCTGAAGATGTCTGTCAGTGGTAACTTCGGAAACATGTTCTCGGTGCTTATCGCGAGCATCTTCCTGCCGATGCTTCCGGTACATATCCTCGTACAGAATCTCTTGAACGACTTTGCCCAGCTCGGTATGCCTTTCGACCCTGTAGAGTCAAAGTATATCGAAAAGCCAAAGAAGTGGGACCTCGGCGGCATCAGGGGATTCATGATCTCATTCGGTCTCTTGAGTACTGTTTTAGACGTTCTGCGCTTCCTCGTACTGTGGTTCATTTTCGGATACAACAAGCCTGAGCTTGCAGGATATTTCCAGTGCGGCTGGTTTATGTTCGGCGTAATCTCACAGACGATGGTAATTCATACGATCAGGACACCGAAACTGCCGTTTATCGGTGACAGGGCTTCAGTACAGCTCACGCTTTCAACACTTGCGATAATCGTTGTCACTCTGCTCATCGGCTTTACGGGCATCTCAGGTCTGTTCAGCCTTCCGGCAATGCCTGTAAGCTATCTGCTCTGGCTTGCCATACTCATGATCGTTTACATGGTATTTGCGCAGATCATGAAAGTGGTCTACATTAAGAGGCATAAGGACTGGTATTGATTGGAGGAGGCTGTCATGCGTAAGAATGTCTGGATATCCGTTGTCATAGTGATCGCACTGCTGCTTTCGGGCTGCGGAATGACTCCGTTTTCAACGGATATTGCCGGTGACCGTTATGACGCCAGCTTTAAGGATGCTCATGCGTTTGCTGAGCATTGGATGGGACCTTGCGAAGAGACCGGTGCGAGTGAAGTCAATGAAATTATCGTTCACGAGATGCGTGATGAGGAACTGGGCTTCACATATACGGTATATGAGTTGAATCATTCGTCAGTTTACGGTGCTTATCCCACATATGACAGTGAAGACTTTGGCTACTGTTATCTCAAGGCTTTCCTGGAAAGAAAGGATGTTGCCGGAATACTTGAGAAAATGGACAGAGGTCTTTCGGTCAGTGTAACAGAACCCTATGTTTCCAAGGATACCGGGCTGATCGTAAACTATAATCCGACGGTTTTAATTGAAACAGATGAAAAACTGACGAATGAAGATGCCAAGGAGATAGTGACTGAAGTCAGAGAACAGCTTAAGAGTTTTGATGAACGCGGTTATTTTACAAGATCAGTGAAGACTGCTTCTGCAAATATTGATCTGAGATGCGCGCCTTGGAGTTCTGACATGGGCGGAAAATTCCATCAGTGGCACTCTATCTACGACCAGGATCACCCTTAAACATATATTTTTCCTTGACATCAGGATATATCCAAGTAAAATGATAATGAATTTCATATTCAATTATCGTTTTATGGAGATGTCTGATGGCAGGAAATACCAAAGGTACATATAACACCAAGCAGTCCGCCGAGATCCTGAAGTTCATGCAGGACAACAGCGGCAAGCATCTGACTGCCCAGGATATTGAAGAATATTTCAGAACGCAGGGGATAAACATAGGCGCTGCGACGATCTACAGGCGCCTTGACCGTCTTACAAATGACGGTCTGGTAAACAAGTACCTCATAGATGACAAATCTCCCGCATGCTATGAATATATAGGCGTTGACAACTGCTGCAGCGGAACCTGCTATCACATGAAATGTGAAGACTGCGGCAAGCTCTTCCATTTGAGCTGTGACGAGATCAACGGCTTTTTCGCACATGTCAGGGAAGAGCACGGTTTTGTGCTGGATCCCAAGCGTACGGTTTTCTACGGAATCTGCGAGAAGTGCGCTGCTGCGGCAGGTGAGGGCAAATAATGTCTCTCATTTCAGCTAAAGACCTTACAATAGGTTTCAGTGACCTTGTACTTTACCGTGACCTTTCCTTTGAGATAAACGAGGGCGATTATGTTTTCGTAATCGGCGAGAACGGCACGGGCAAGACCACGCTCATGCGCACACTCCTCGGGCTCAGAAAGCCCTTGTCTGGTGAAGTCGTTACTGACGGACTTAAGCTTTCCGAGATCGGCTATCTTCCGCAGCAGACGGTTGTGCAGCGTGATTTCCCTGCATCGGTTAAGGAGATCGTCATCTCCGGCTTTGTGGGACGTCTCGGCAAAAGACCGTTTTATTCCATGGCGCAGAAGAAGTCCGCCATGGACGCAATGAGGAAATTCGGAGTAGCGGATCTTGCAAACAGATGCTACAGGGAGCTTTCGGGCGGACAGCAGCAGAGAGTCCTTCTTGCACGCACTCTTTGTGCCGCTACGAAAGTGCTTCTCATGGATGAGCCTGTTGCAGGCCTCGATCCGTTTGTCACAGAGGAGTTCTACGGCCTTGTTGAGAAGCTCAACCATGAAGGCATGACCATAATAATGATCTCCCACGATATAGCAGCGGCAAAAAAATATGCTTCGCACATACTCCACATCAAGAACGATCCCAGCTTTACGGAGAAGAATGAATACTTCGCAAGCGGCAGGGGAAATGAGTTCTCGATAGTGCGCGGAAAGGAGGAGTGACGGTATGGAAATGCTCATCGAATATCTGTCATATCCTTTCGTCAGGTATGCGGTAATAGTCGCGGTCCTGATCGCTTTCTGCTCATCGCTCCTTGGTGTTACGCTCGTCCTTAAGAGGATGTCTTATATAGGCGACGGCCTTTCACACGTAGCTTTCGGTGCGCTTGCAATCGCTTCGGTGCTGAAGCTTACAAACAACATGTACATCGTGCTTCCGGTAACTGTACTCGCTGCAGTGCTTCTCCTGGCATTCGGAAAGAACGCCGCGATCAAAGGTGATGCCGCCATAGCGATGCTTTCAGTCGGAGCTCTTGCGTTCGGTTATCTGCTGATGAACAAGTTCGCGACATCTTCCAATCTGGCGGGCGACGTATGCAGCACGCTCTTCGGTTCCATGTCGATCCTCACGCTTTCACAGGATCAGGTAGTGCTCTGTCTTATCCTGTCAGTGATAGTCGTGATCGTGTTCATCCTGTTCTACAACAGGATATTTGCCGTAACCTTTGATGAGACTTTTGCCAAGGCAGCAGGTGTGCGCACCGATGCATATAATCTTCTTATAGCAGTAATTATTGCTGTCATCATCGTGCTTGCGATGAATCTCGTAGGTTCGCTGCTCATATCCGCGCTGGTCATTTTCCCGGCCATGGCTTCGATGAGAGTATTCAAGAGCTTTAAGGCAGTTACTGTTTCTTCTGCGGTCTTTTCCGTTTTCTGCGCTTTGGCGGGAATCGTTATCTCGATAATAGCAGATACTCCTGTAGGTTCCACGATCGTTGCTTGTGATGCGGTCATGTTCGGCCTTTTCTGCGTAGTCGGTGCAATCAGGCAGTAAAACCGAAGCTCCGGTGTTGGTTGACACCGTTTTACCTATCAGAGAAGAGAAATTACTTTTCTGATAGGTATTTGCTTTTATGAGTGAGCTGATCTTTAGAGCATGTTGGCTCTTCTGGTCGATTCGTTTCTCCGGCGCTTTATTATGTTGGCTCGGAAGATGAGTGCTATGACTATTACTGCCAGTATCATGCCCGAAAGGATCGCGAAGGTCACCAGGACACGTCTTACATCCGTAAGGTGGGTCTTTTTCTTCGGGTTGATCTCAATGACGCCGGCTTTTTGTTCTATCTTTACAACGACCTTGCCGACAACGTATGTCTTGTCGGAATAGACTTTGCAAAGCGGGATCTCCAGCGTCTGTTCTTCAGCGGTTGAATCGATGGTGGTCTTGGAAAGATCGATCTTGTTCGTACTGCCGAGCTGGGCTCTGCTCGAAGTCGTTGTTACATATGAGGAGAGCGCAGTCTTCATTTCCGAGATGTAAAGGTTGGTCTCGGACATAAGCCTTACCATCTGGTTCCTTGTGTCATTGAGGATCGGGGTGAACTCGGCTTCCGTGATCGGGACTGTGGTGAAAGCCGTATAACCGTAGTCGAAAAGCTTGATCATGTCCCTGTATCTGGAGGTGGATGAGCCTGCATTGAAAAGAACGCCGATGAGAACGCGGTCGTCTTTCTTGGCGGCAGCGCAGAGCGTGTTTCCTGCGGAATCCGTATATCCTGTCTTTCCGCCGACATAGTAATCGTACTTGAAATCAGCGGTGCTGATGAACCTGCTGGAATTGGTAAGTTCTCTTGTGCTTGAGTACTTGTTTGTGGCGCTGATCTTGTATGTGTAGGTCTTGGCGATCTTGGAATAATCTGTGTTCGTTACGGCTTCCTGAAGGATGAGGCTCAAGTCGTAAGCCGTTGTTAGGTTATCAGGCTTGGCGTAGCCGAAGCTTGAAGTGAAATGGGTGTTCTTGCATCCGAGCTCTTCGGCTTTCTCGTTCATTATCTTGCAGAATTCGGCCTCAGTGCCTGCCATATGCATTCCGAGGACTATACAGCAGTCGTTGGCGGATTTTAAGACTGAAGCATAGACAAGATCCCTGACGGTGATCTCTTCGCCTTCCTGAAGACCGAGACGTACATAGTCCTTTTCAAGAGCGTTTATCTCTTTGGCCATTGCCGAGTTGACCGTTATTACGGTGTTCATGTCCAGACGCTCCAAAGCGAGGAGGATGGTCATTACCTTGGTCATCGAAGCGGGTTCCTTCTGTGTCTCGTAGTCCTTGCCGAGCAGAATGGCGCCGCTGGTGGCGTCGTAGAGAATATATGCTGCCGCATTGATCTGCGGCCAGTTATCGTGTTTTTCGTTTAGCAGATCTGTCTGCTGCTCGTTCTGTGTGATCACTCCGTCATCGGGGTTGTCCGGATAGACGTCGTCGGCTGCGACGTAGCCCGGGAACAGGGCAAGCGTAAAGACTCCGGCAAAGATCGCGGAGCCGATCATCTTTATGGTTTTCTTTATGATACCTGACATTATTGTCCCTCTTTGCAGTTTTAACTCGTATATTCTATATCTTAAATTAAAAAATACAAATTCGTTCTTATTACAGTTTTTTCTTGTATAATTAGCAGGGAAAAATCGGCGAGGTTGTTAAATGAGCATAATCAAGGTGGACAATTCCGAGCGAAAAGAGTTTGATAAGGCTCTTGAGGAGCTCAGGTTATATTTTTCGGATCTTTCAAAGAGCAAGGGACGTCCCGCGACTTTTAATCTTCTGACGTACGGATGTCAGCTGAATGAATCCGACAGTGAGAAACTGGCAGGCATGCTCCGTTCCATGGGGCTTGAAAGGATCGATGAAAGCGGTGAGCTTGTTCCGGCTGACGTTGTCGTCATGAATACGTGTTCCGTCAGGGAAAACGCCGACAAGCACCTGTTCGGAAATCTAGGTGTCTATAAGAGCTTCTGCAGCAAGGGCGAGACTTCGATAATCGCAGTCTGCGGCTGCATGATGAAAGTTCCCGAGAACGTGGAGAAGATAAAGAGGTCTTATCCGTACGTCAATCTTGTGTTCGATCCCCAGCAGCTCCACAGATTCCCGCTGCTGCTGCGTGATGCGGTTGCCATGCATAAGCGGTCGGTCAGCATCTGCGGCGAGGACTATATTGCCGAGGACAGCTATTTCCCGATCGAAAGAGAGAGGAAGTTCAGGGCTCTGGTTCCCATCATGTACGGCTGTAATAATTTCTGCACGTACTGCATAGTGCCTTACGCAAGGGGAAGAGAGCGCTCCAGAAGCTTTTCGGAGATAATGAAAGAACTTGAGGAGCTTGCTTCAAAAGGCTACAGGGAGGTCATGCTCCTCGGCCAGAACGTTAATTCCTACGGCAAGGGCAATGAAGACGGGAAGACTTTTGCCGACATCCTTGAAGAGACATCCAAGATCACGGAGTTTTCCAGGATCAGGTTCATGTCATCGCATCCCAAGGATCTGTCAGACAGGGTCATAGACATCATGGCCGACAGAGCGAATGTCGAAAAGCACCTTCACCTGGCACTGCAGTCAGGTTCGGATGACGTCCTCAAGAGGATGAACAGGCCTTATACCGCAGAAGGCTATATGAGGATCGCTGATTATTTCAGAGAAAGGGTAAAGGGAGGTTCCCTTACCACTGACATCATCGTGGGTTTCCCGGGCGAGACTGAAGAAGATTTCGTAAAGACTCTCGAGATATGCAAGAGAGCTGCTTTTGACGCGGCATTCACGTTCCAGTATTCGATAAGACCCGGAACCAAGGCTGCTGAGTTCCCTGACCAGATCCCTGCGGATGTCGTTACCGAGAGGTTCGGAAGACTTACCGAACTTACGAATTCACTTACCGAGCAGTCCTGCAAGAGACTTGTCGGAAGGAAAGAAGAGATATTGATCGAAGGAATAAGCAAGGCCGGCGGCGGAGTTTATTCCGGAAGGACTATCACAAATCACCTTGTTAACTTCACCATTCCCGATGAGATCAAGGATCAGGCGGGTTTTTGCGAAGATGCTCTTGAAGGACGTCTTTGCAGTGTTGATATTCAGTATGCCAGACCGTATTCGGTCGACGGCTTGATGGAGCGTTTTACTGATGGAAAATAATGACGGGCTTTTAAGACTTGCTGACATGAAGATCGAAGAACTTTCTCCGATGATGCAGCATTACGTGGAGATGAAGAAACAGGCGGGAGATGCTTTCCTGTTCTACAGGCTCGGCGATTTCTACGAGATGTTCTTCGACGATGCAATTGAAGGGGCAAAACTCCTGGAACTCGTTCTCACGAGAAGGGACTGCGGAAACGGAATGCGTGCCCCCATGTGCGGCATACCTTTTCACGCATACCAGTCCTATGCGGACAGGCTCGTCAGCGAAGGCAGAAAGGTTGCGATCTGTGAGCAGCTCGAAGATCCTTCGCTTGCGAAAGGTCTCGTAAAGCGCGGCCTTATCAGGATCCTCACGCCCGGTACGGTTACTGATGCGCTTGATGACAGGAAGAATAACTATCTGATGAGCATCTGCTGCATCGGTTCACAGTACGGTGTTGCCTGTGCTGATATTTCAACAGGCGATTTCGATGCGACGCAGCTTACGCTTCCTGACAACAACGAGCATCTGATCAATCTTGTCAGCAGGTATCAGCCTTCGGAGATCATATGCAATCCGGCATTTACCGAGACTGTCTGCTGCCAGACAATAAAGACCGGAACCAATATCGTTATAACTGTCAGAAACGAACGTGACTTCGCAAGGGACAGCGTGGATAAGTCAGACATACGTCCTGACAATCTCAAGCTCTTCAGTGATCCTTCTCTCCTGATCTCAGCCTGCGGAGCGCTTATACTCTATGCTGCTGAAACACAGACTGAAAAAGTAAAGCATCTGAGGGATATACACTGCTTTAAGATCTCGGATTCGATGGAACTCGATCACGCGACGAGGACCAATCTCGAGCTTACTCAGACTATCAGGGGAAAGACGAAAAGAGGTTCGCTTCTCTGGGCGATAGACAGAACGAAGACCGCCATGGGCGGAAGGCTTTTGCGCAAATGGGTCGAAGAGCCGCTTATATCGGTTACTGCGATCAACGAGCGTCTTGATGCCGTTGAAGAGGCAAAAGACAAATATATCGCAAGGCAGGAGATCATTGAGAGCCTTACCGGACTTTATGACATTGAGCGTCTTGCCGGAAAGGTTTCGCTCGGAACCTGCAATGCCAGAGACCTCTTGTCGCTCAGGAACTCCCTTGCCAAGCTCCCGTTCGTAAAAGAACGCGTATCGTCTTTTTCAAAAGGCGTTTTCGGTGAGATAAACAAGCTTTTGGATCCCATGGAGGATATTTATGAGATCCTCGATAACGGTATTGCGGAAGAACCGCCGATCTCCGTTAAAGAGGGCGGCATAATCAAGCGCGGTTATTCGGCTGAATGCGACGAGTTAAATGACATAGCCACGAACGCAAGGGAATATATCCTTAAGCTTGAGGCGGGCGAGCGCGAGAGGACCGGGATCAAGACATTGAAGATCAGTTACAACAAGGTCTTCGGTTACTACATAGATATCCCGAAGAGCCAGTCTGACAAGGTCCCCGAGGAGTATGAGCGCAAGCAGACTCTCGTCAATAACGAAAGATACATAACTCCTCAGATTAAGGAGCTCGAAGAGAAGATCGTTTCTGCATCCGGCAGGCGTGTTGCTCTTGAATATGAGCTTTTCACAAAGATCAGAGACCAGGTGTTCGCGGAGTCAAAGAGACTTTTCAATACGGCATCCGCAGTGGCCATGACCGACTGCATCACTGCACTTGCCGAACTCGCGGAGAGCGAGAACTACGTAAGGCCTGCCGTTGACATGTCGGAGGACATCGAGATCAAGTCGGGAAGACATCCGGTAGTCGAGAAGATGATGGCTTCGGAGGGCGGAACCTTCGTGCCGAACGACATCCTGCTCGACAGCGAAAAGAGACTCATGGTGCTTACGGGTCCTAACATGGCCGGTAAATCAACATATATGAGACAGGCTGCACTTATCGTGCTCATGGCTCAGATCGGTTCGTTCGTACCTGCGGATTCCGCAAGGATCGGCCTTGTCGATCACATCTTCACGAGGATCGGCGCGTCAGACGACATCTCAACCGGCCAGTCAACGTTCATGGTCGAGATGAAGGAAATGTCATACATCCTCAAGAATGCCACAAGACGAAGCCTGCTTCTTCTTGACGAGGTCGGACGCGGTACGAGTACATATGACGGCCTTTCGATAGCATGGGCTTCGATCGAATACATAGTCGATCCGGGAGTTTTATATGCAAGGACCGTGTTTGCGACACACTATCACGAACTTAACCAGATGGAGCGTCTTAACCGCGGAGTCTTCAACTGCCATGTTGAGGTCAGCGAAAAAGATGGAACAGTAAAGTTCCTTCATAAGATCTCCAAGGGCGGTACTTCTGACAGTTACGGTATAGAAGTCGCGCGCCTCGCAGGAGTTCCCGACGATGTTCTCAAGCGCTCGAAATCGATCCTTTCAGAACTTGAGAGGATAGGCAAGTTCAAGGTCATGGGCAACATGGAGGAGACTCCGGGCGGCGGAACACAGCTTTCATCTGCAGCCATGCCGGGACAGGAGTCGTTTTTCAATCCTGAGAGCGTTCTTTACCAGAAGGAGGACAAGCTCAGGGCCATGATCAGGGAACTCGATGTTTCAAGGCTTACGCCTATCGAGGCAATGAATATCCTTTATGAACTCAATACGATGGTGAAGGGAGAAGACGATGGGCAGGATTAATGTCCTCGACAGCCGTACGGCAAATGCGATAAAGGCGGGCGAAGTCATCGAACGTCCTGTTTCTGTCGTTAAGGAACTCTTTGAAAACGCTATCGATTCAGGCGCAAACAGAATAAGGATAGAATTCGCGGGCGGCGGCATCTCACTCATCAGGGTAACTGACAACGGATGCGGAATGGACAGGGAAGATGCGCAGAAAGCCTTCCTGATCCACGCGACCTCCAAACTCAGGACAATTGAAGACATATACGATCTTTCGACCATGGGATTCAGAGGAGAGGCGCTGGCTTCCATCGCTTCATGCGCAGACGTTGTCCTCTCGACTTCACAGGGCGAAGACGAGACCGGAACCCGCGTCGAATATGAGGACGGCAGCCTTAAGGATGTTTCCGACATTAATGTGCCCCAGGGTACAAGCGTTGAGGTAAGAAATCTTTTCAAGAATATCCCTGCAAGATATAAGTTTCTCAAGAAAGATTCGACAGAGGGAATGTATATCACTGGCCTCGTCGAAAAGCTCTGCATAATCAATCCGCAGATATCGGTCAAGCTTGTTAAGGATGGTGCGGTACAGTTCACCACGCCCGGAACAGGTGATGTCAAAGATGCGGTTTACGCTGTGTATGGAAAAGAGACCGCGAACAATCTCATTCCTGTCAGTTATCAGATGGAAGGCATGAAGATCGAGGGCTATACAGGTCTGCCGCGTTTTGCCAGAGGCAACAGGGGACTTCAGTGCGTATATGTAAATGACAGGCTCATTCACAATAAGACTGTTTCCGCAGCCATTGACGAAGCCTACAAGAATGCGGTCATGAAGAACAAGTTCCCTATATGCTTCCTCATGATCTACTGCGCGCCCGGAAACGTTGACGTGAACGTCCATCCGCAGAAGGCAGAGGTAAAGTTCTCATATGAGAATGACGTATTCAGGCTCGTTTACCACGGGATCAGGGATGCCATAACATCTTCCGGAACAGCCGGAGGAACGTTTAAGGGCATCGCTTCCAGTGAAAGCATTGAGATAGAAACACCTGTAGAAACAAAGGCTGAAGCTGAAAATAAGCAGCTCCGCTATGACATAAGTGCCGGCGGAAAGCTTTCATCCGCGCATAAACTTAAGAGCGCAGCTTCTCCCGCGGCTCCGGCATCAGGCGATGCGGCTTCCGCGAATGAACTTTTGAAGATCCTTTCAGGATTTAAGCCTGACGCGTCCGCAATTGCAAACGGCAATGCTGAAGAGAAAACCGCAGCCCCGGCAGCAGAAGTGCTTCCGGAACCGGTCGAGGTTTTGCCGGTCGCTCCTGTCACTCCGGATGAAGTAAAGAAAGTCGAGACAGACATAGACAAGATCGCAGGCGCAAGATTTACCGGCATTCTGTTTAACACATACATAATCCTGCAGACTACGGAAGAGTGTTATTTCGTGGATCAGCATGCTGCACATGAGAGGGTCCTCTATGAGGAATTCATGGCGAAAAAGGCTCCGGGACAGAATATGCCTGCTACAGAGCACATGCTCGTTCCATCGATATTGAAGGTGTCGGCATCAGACTATGCTTTCATAGAGGGAGCGATAGATAAGTTTACCGAAAACGGCTTCGAGATCGAGCTGCTCGGTGACAGGGAGATCGCTTTGAGGGCAGTTCCCATGGGAAGCGCCGACAAGGCTTCTGACATGTTTGCAGGGATACTCACTGATCTTAAGCGCGATAATCCTGCCAAGACCGACATCTGGTACAGCCTAATTCAGACGACCGCATGCAAAGCCGCCATAAGGGCCGGAGACGTCATCACGCAGGAACAGGCCGAGTCTCTTATCGAAAAGCTGACCAAGCTCGAGGACCCCTATCACTGTGCACACGGCAGACCCACATTCTTCTGCGTTTCGCGCAGGGATTTCGAAAAGAATTTCAAAAGGATTGTCTGAGATTTCCAATGATCGATCCGGGACCTTATTTAAAGAAATATGCATTTATTCCTATTGTTGCAGGACCTACTGCAAGCGGCAAGAGCGCTATAGCGCTCGAACTTTGCCGTCTTTGCGGCGGCGAGCTGGTATCCGCTGATTCCATGCAGATCTATAAAGGACTCGATGTTGGTACTGCAAAGGATTCGGCTGAAGAACTTGCTGAAATACCTCATCACATGACTGACATCGTAGAGCCCGGCGAAAGCTTTTCGGTATTTGAATATGTCAACCGCGCCGATGCAGCTTTTACAGATATATTAAGCAGGGGAAAGCTTCCTGTTGTATGCGGCGGGACCGGACAGTACATTTCGTCTCTTCTTTATGGGATCGATTACGGCAACGAAGAAGGCGTCGACATAGGCGATTCCGAGGAATACTATCAGTCGATCCTTGAAAAAGAGGGCAGGGACGCTCTTTATAAGATCCTGACCGAAAAAGATCCCGATGCCGCGGAACTGATCCACCCGAATAACACAAGGCGCGTCATCAGGGCGCTTGCGGTAAACAGGGCGACGGGCGTAAGGTTCTCCGAGAAGAACAGGAAGTCCAAGCTTGCGGGACCTTCGTTTACTTTCAAGGCTTTCATGCCTGACATAGACAGGGCAGTTTTATATGACAGGATCAACCGCAGAGTTGAAATCATGATGGAGCAGGGTCTTGAAAAAGAGGCAAGGAACTTGTATCAGAATGAAAAAGCCAAGGGAACGACATGCTTCCAGGCGATAGGATACAAGGAATTCGGCAGATATTTCGCCGGAGAGGAAGATATTGCGGAGACGATCTACAAGATAAAACTGGGTTCACGCCATTATGCCAAGCGCCAGCTTACCTGGTTCAGACATATGGACGACGACATAGAATTGATACCTTCCGGCGACGCAAAGGCTTCAGCTGATTACATCCTGAGCAGATGCATCCTGTGATCTCCGCTCTATAAGATCAAAGGCGGTTTGTTCAAAGTCTCACTTTTTAACACATTGGAACGTTTTTCTTGAAATGTGTGTTCCTTGGCTGATAAATTATTTGTACGACCCTTTGCAACGGATTGAAATCGCAACGAAAGGAGGCTGATACTAATTTATTCCGTATCTGTGCAGACCTACTACTTTGCCGAGAATTTTGCAGCCTTCCTTATTGAATGGTATAGGTGAGTAGTTATCATTCTCAGGGAACAGGTAAGGGTTCCCGTTCTTTTTACCGAATCTTTTGACGGTTGCTTCATCATCGATAAGTGCAGCGATAATGTCGCCCTCATCGCAGAAGTTCTGTTTGCGGACCAGGATGTAATCTCCGTCCAGGATGTGGGCATTGATCATGCTGTTGCCTTTGACTTTAAGCATAAAGCACTCTGAATCACCGATCACAGATTTGTTAACGTAGAAATGGTCACTATAGTCTTCAGTTGCAAGGATCGGCACGCCGGCTGTTATCTTGCCAACGCAGTAGACAGGTCTGCAGTCATTTAATTGAGTTACCTTTGGAGCAGACTCTTCATCATACTGTTTGATGATTATGGCTCTTCTGAGACCCGGCCGGTATTCGATCCTGCCTTCGTTGTCCAGTTCTTTGAGATATGTGTGGACTGAAGAAGTGGATTTAAGACCTACGCCGGCACAAATATCGCGGACGGAAGGTGAGATCTGGTTGACTCTGATGTAGTCGCAGATGTAGTCATAAACACGTTCGATTGATTTGTTGTCGCTGAAACGGGCCATGTTGCGCCTCCAAACATATTTTCTTTATTGTCATTTTAACATTAATGACCGTTGTGTCAAACAATTGTTTGCATACTGTCGGGAGGAAGCCAAATATGAAAAATTCAAGGAATAAAAAGATCGTTGTTACCAGGAAAGAACTCAAGTCAATGCTGATCACAAAGCTTAATGCGCTTCAGGTTGACGTGAACAGCGTTTCTGAAGAAGCCGGCCGTTATCTGTCCGAATTGAAAAAGACCAAAAATGACAAGCGGAGTTTTCTTATGGATCTGTATGCCGGTGATCATGCTCCGGTCAAAGTAACCGATTATTCCGGTGTTCCCAAGCGTGAATGTGACATGACAGGGGAGATGATCGATTTCTCCAAGGGCTTTGAAAAATACATTTCGTCGCTTGAGAAGGAATATGCTGCAGCGAAGAAGAGAAGAAAGGAAGCTATCAGGCTGTTTACCATGGTGCTCTCGCTCAAACTGCCGTATTCAAGGATCCTGTATCTCAGGTATTACCGGAAGCTGTCTCCCGAAGATACAAGCAGTGAAATGCACATAGCGAGATCAACGCTTTTCAGAAAACAGAACGCCGCGATAAGTCAGCTTTCCGAACTGTTTGCCGAAAGGAACGGCATTATCATCAAATCTGACAAATGACTTTTCTTCTTTGATTTCCGCAATAATGTTATAATAGGCGAATTAAATGAGAAAGGCGGCGTAATTCTTGGGCAGAACAGGCGACAGGAAGATCTCTGACATCATGTCTGATTTCTTGGGCGCTTCATGGCGTGCTACCGTCAGACTTTTTAAGAGCATCCCGTCCAGGATATTCGGGCGAATAAGAAAGGCATGGCGCGATTACCGCGACAGACCTCCGCGCAAGGACATAAGCCGCGTATATGTAGTAGTAGGTTATACCACTAAGAAATACGTGCAGGAAAGATATAACGCCGAGCGCAGGATGATGATAATGAGAAGAGGACTCCTCGCGCTGATATTCTTCCTGCTGCTCTTCATAGTGCTGGACCGTTCGCTTTCGGCTTTCAATTACGGAGAAATCAAGCAGATGTTCGGATTCAGTTCATGGACGGAGCTTTTAAAGAACGATCCGTTCTCTGAAAGAAAGGAAACAGAGCCGACCGCACCGATCGCGCCGACAACCGTTTCAACTACGGCGGAGAAAAAAACAGAAACTTAAAAATGAAAGTTCGGACTTCCGAACTTTCATTTTTTAATTTGGTATTGCATGACCGAAAAGCTTGTATTATTATTTACCCGTTATGGATTTCCCGTGTGCTGTTATACAGACCGAACAAACCCGAAAATGAATAAATAGACTTCCGGACTTGCAAAACCGGAGTCGGAAAAAGAAAGGCGGTAACTTTATGGATTACACAATTAACAATGAGTACCTGAACGGCCTCATGCAGAAGGTTATGGCAAGGAATGCCAACGAGCCGGAGTTCCACCAGGCTGTATATGAATTCCTCAATTCTATTGCTCCTGCACTCCCTGTTCACCCCGAGCTTATCGAGAAGCAGGTTCTTGAGAGGATCGTTGAGCCTGAGCGTCAGGTCATCTTCAGAGTAGCATGGATCGACGACAACGGCAGAATCCAGGTTAACCGCGGATACAGAATCCAGTTCAACAGCGCTATCGGACCTTATAAGGGCGGTATCAGACTTCACCCTTCCGTTAACATCAGCATCCTGAAGTTCTTAGGCTTCGAGCAGATCTTCAAGAACTCCCTCACAGGTCTTCCTATGGGCGGCGCTAAGGGCGGTTCCGACTTCGATCCTAAGGGCAAGTCCGACAACGAAGTTATGGCTTTCTGCCAGAGCTTCATGAGAGAGCTTTACAGACACATCGGACCTGACTGCGACGTACCTGCAGGCGACATCGGAACAGGCGCAAGAGAGATCGGCTTCATGTTCGGTCAGTACAAGAAGATCGTTAACGAGTTCTCAGGCGTACTTACAGGTAAGAAGCTCAGCTTCGGCGGTTCACTTGCAAGAACTGAGGCTACAGGTTACGGTCTCTGCTACTTCGTAAATGCACTTCTCCGTGAGAAGATGAACACTTCTTTTGAGGGCAAGACAGTTGTTATCTCCGGTTCCGGTAACGTTGCCATCTATGCTACAGAGAAGGCTACACAGCTCGGCGCTAAGGTCGTTGCACTTTCCGACTCCAACGGTTATGTATATGATCCTGAGGGCATCAAGCTTGATATCGTTAAGGACATCAAGGAAGTTAGGAGAGGCAGAATCAGCGAGTATGCTGACAGAGTTCCTTCCGCTAAGTACACAGCAGACTCTAACGGTTCAAAGGGCATTTGGACAATTCCTTGCGACATCGCTCTTCCTTGCGCTACACAGAACGAGCTCAACCTCGATTCTGCAAAGACACTTGTTGCTAACGGCGTAAAGGTAGTAGGTGAGGGCGCTAACATGCCTACAACACTTGATGCTACCAAGTTCTTCCAGGACAACGGCGTATTCTTCACACCCGGTAAGGCTTCCAATGCCGGCGGTGTTGCTACATCCGGTCTTGAAATGTGCCAGAACAGCGCTCGTCTTTCCTGGACATTCGAGGAAGTTGACGCTAAGCTCAAGGGCATCATGGAGAACATCTTCCACACAGTTGATAAGACTGCTGCAGAAGTTGG
>JAIKZM010000012.1 GCA_024682215.1 Saccharofermentans sp.
TAAGAAGAGCTTTGACGAAAACGACAAAAACCTCAGTCTTAACATCCCCAGGCTCGTCCTGCCCAAAGGAGCCGTAATAGGCGTAGTCGGCAGGAACGGCACCGGCAAGTCCACGTTCCTCAAATGCGTCTGCGGCCTGCAGAAGGACTGCAAGGGCATCATCGAGACTGACGGAAAGGAATACAAGGGCAAGGCAAGGCTTAAGATCTGCTACATGGTAATGCAGGACGTAAACCATCAGCTCTTCACCGACAGCGTCGAATCGGAGGTCATGCTCTCCATGACCGAGCCTGACGAAAAGCGCTGTGAGGAGATATTGGACAGTCTCGGCATCCTGGAATTCAAGGACAAGCACCCCATGGCCCTTTCAGGCGGACAGAAGCAGAGGGTCGCGATCGCATCAGCGATGGCGGCCGATGCAAAACTCATGCTCTTCGACGAACCCACCTCCGGCCTTGATTTCGATCACATGGAAAAAGTGGGGCGCCTCTTGAAAACACTTGCCCGGTCGGGTAATACTGTACTTGTGGCCACGCACGATCCCGAGCTCATAGAGCTCTGCTGTGACTATGTATTGTGCATCGAAAACGGTAAACTCGGCTACATGAAGAAGGTGTAACAATGTTAAAGACCGTGATCACGGGCCTTTTGATCCCGTTCGTAGGAACATCTGCAGGCGCCGCGTGCGTCTTCTTCCTCAAGAAAGACTTAAAGACCGAAGTGCAGCGCGCACTGACGGGTTTTGCCGCGGGCGTCATGGTCGCGGCCTCGATCTGGAGCCTCATTGTTCCCGCGATCGACCAGTCGGAGGGTATGGGAAAGCTCGCATTTCTTCCGGCATTCATCGGCTTCTGGGCAGGTATTCTCTTCCTGCTCCTGTTAGATCACATAATCCCGCATCTTCACGCATACATCGACCAGACCGAAGGTCCCAGGAGCAAGCTCACCAGGACCGCGATGCTGGTCCTTGCGGTGACTCTGCATAACATCCCGGAAGGCATGGCGGTAGGCGTTGTATATGCCGGCCTCATGAGCGGCACGGCGAACATTACGGCCGGTGCGGCCCTGGCGCTCGCGCTCGGTATCGCGATACAGAACTTCCCCGAGGGCGCGATAATATCGATGCCTTTGTTCTCGGAAGGCAAGAGCAAGCCGAAGTCGTTTGTTCTGGGCGTCCTCTCAGGCGCGGTAGAGCCTGTCTTCGGAGGGATCACGGTCCTCATCGCAGGCCTTGTGGTGCCCGCAATGCCTTATCTTCTTTCATTTGCGGCGGGCGCGATGCTCTACGTCGTGGTCGAGGAACTGATCCCCGAGATGTCCCAGGGCAGGCACACGAACGTCGGCGTTATCTCTTTCGCGGTCGGCTTCTCTCTCATGATGGCCCTCGACGTCGCGCTCGGGTGAACCCGAAGGCTGCATATTTTCAATAAGACATAAATGATATAATCGCCTCAGTTAAAGAAATTTTATTTAATTGAGGGTGTATCTGATGTTGAAACTTAAAAAACCGGCGGCCGTCGTTCTTGCCGCCATGATGCTGCTATCGATGTGCAGCTGCAGCGAAAGCGCAAACGCGGGTGAGGCCGCGGCCGCAGGCGAAGGCGGCAGCTACCATTTCAACTGGCTTGATTCAAATCTCTACGAGAATGTCGAGAAGATGGGGCAGGCCAATCTGAAGGATGATTTCGCGGCGGCGGCAAATTACGAATGGGCGAAGGACCAGAAGGAAGATTATACCTATTCACCTTCGACTTTCGGCGAGGCTGAGAGAAAGATCACACAGAACAAGAGAGCGTTCGTCAATGACAGCAGTTTCCAGAACAAGAACGTCGAGCTGATAAGGATCGCCGACGGACTCTTCAACGACTGGGATTACCGCAATTCAAAGGGCGTTGAGCCGCTTAAGAAATATCTGGGATATATCGATGAGATAAAGACGCTGGACGATGTCACAAGGTACATGACAGACAATGAGAAGAATCCCTTCTCGGTGTCGCTTGTAAAGATCGGTTACGAGCCGAACGAAGCGGTCGAGGATCAGTATGTCTTAAGCATCGAAAAGCCTGACCTGATCCTTGATAAGAAGATCAATTACATCACCATGTCCGAGAGTGCCTATAAGGAGAAGGACAAGAAAGAGAAGCTGATCAGATACATTCTCGGAAGGTGCGGTTATCAGGACAAAGAGATAAATGACATCCTTTCCTCCTGCTTCAGGTTCGAGTCAAAGCTCGTTCACCTGAACTACGAGGAGATGGCCGATTACAAGAACGTCATCACGAAAGCTGAGATCTTAAAGAAGGCCGGAAAGTATCCTTTTAAGGAGTTCCTCGAGCACTACAAGATCACAAAGTGCGATCAGTTCATGGGCGAGATCTCTTACTTGGATAAGATCGAAAGTCTTTATAAGCAGCAGAACGTCTCTGACATGAAGGCTTATTTCAAGGCCATTCTCGCGCTCAGGTCCATCCGCTACCTCGACAGGGAAGCGGACGACTTTTACATGGACAACACCCTTGACAGGACGAACCGTTTCTCAAAGAGGATCGACAGGGACCGCGATTACCTGTTCTTCGACATGCTCAGGAACACGGTCCTCACGGCCGCTGTGGATCAGGCTTACATCGACTATTACTACAACGACGGCACGTACAAGGAAGTGAAGGGTTTTGTCGCCCGGGTCAAGGAGAAATACAAGATCCTGATCGATGAGAACAAGAACCTCTCCAACGCGAGCAAAAAGGCCGTTCACGAAAAGCTCGACAAGATGAAGGAAAACATAATATTCCCGACCAACAAGGCGGATTTCGAGGGCGTCACGCTGAAGTCCAAAGAAGACGGCGGCTCATTCCTTGACGCGCTCTGCGTTTTGAACAGGCTGCAGAACGAGCACATAGCCGGGATGGTGCAGGAAAAGCACGAGCGCGGCTTCTGGGACATCTACGACAAGGACCTTTCCACCACGGTCACCAATGCCACCTACGACAGTCTGGTCAATGCGATGTACATCAGGATCGGCATCCTGGTAGAACCCATTTACACTCCCGATGCCCCGCTCGAAAAGAAGCTCGGCTCGTTCGTCACGGTTCTCGGCCACGAGATATCGCACGCGTTCGATACCAAAAACATCAGCCGTGACTACAAGGGCCACGACAAAGGCATAGTCTCAAAGGAAGAGCTTAAGAACTGGGATGCGATGTCCTCAAGGATCGGCGATCACTTCTACGGCTATACGCCTTTCGAAGGATCGGGTTCCTACGAAGGTGCAGGATACCGCATCAGCGGCGAGGTCATCGCGGACGCTGAGGGCGTGAAGGTCGCCCTCATGATCGGCAAGGACAAAGAGGACTTCGATTACGATCTTTTCTTCAGGAGCTTTGCCGCATTCTGGAGGTTCTTCAAGACAAAAGCCGGCCAGATGGATCAGATGAACAATGACAGCCATCCGCTCGCGTTCCTGAGGATCAACTACACGCTGGTCCAGTTCGACGAGTTCATTGAGACGTACGGCATCAAGCCGGGCGACGGAATGTACATGGATCCCTCACAGCGGATCCTGATCTGGTGAGGTGCGTTATGGGCGGACTTATAAAAGAAGAGATATTCACGACAATTAAGAAGATCAGGTTCATCGTACTGACGGCGCTCCTTTTCATCGGCGCGGCCGCCATGCTGATCTACACGAAAAACGGATACTTCAACGACCTGACGTGCCTGTTCGCGCTGATCAAATACATAAACAACGGCTTTAACCCGGGCATGGGCGCAATCCTGCTCTTTTCCGTTTACCGCAAAAGATACACGAATGCCTCGATCACACAGGCAGAGCAGCACGGCGCGAAAAGAAGCACCGCGGTCATCGCAAGAGCCGCCGCAGGAAGCATAATCCTGGCGGTATGCTACGCAGTCTTTGCCCTGCTCCTGGTGATCCTCTGCGCGGCCTTCGGCGCGAACTTCACCGCAGCCCAGACCGGCATGCTCCTGACAGAACTCCTCACCGGCTGCATCGCCGCTGTCACCTTGTACAACGGCGTGCTCTTCTGGCTGTACCTGTTCGCATTCCCGGCCATTCCGATGGTCCTCTACGCAGCGCTCTTCTGGCTCCCCTACATCATATTCGTCGAAAGCGGCATAACGGACAACATCTTCTTCAAGGTCTGCTCCTTTGTGTTCCCCAACTGCGGCATGGATGTCTTCTCCGCGAGCCTCATCTACGGCAATCCCAAGTGGATCCACGTCCTGATATGCATCGCTTATATCGTACTGACTATGTTCCTCACGGCGGTCGTTTTTAATCTCAAGAAGTTCAAGGTAAAGAAAAAGAAGGGCGAAGAAGCGCCTGAGGTCCAGGCAGCCACAGTATCACCCGAAGACCCCGTAAAGGAGACCTTATGATCAGCAACATCAGACCCGACAAGATCGATTACTTTCTCAAGCCCGCAACGGCAAGCGGTGAAGATGAAAACACCGTTAAAAACCTGTGGATCAAAAACTTCCTGATCGCGGGCGGCATCACTTTGGGTGCAGTTGCCGTATTCTTGGTAAGACTCCTGGTCTTCGGATTCTTATCGAGGGTGCTGCTTTTGGTCCTGTGCGTCGTAGTTGTTTTAGACATATACATTGTTGCCAAGTTCATTGAAGTAACGGTAGTCAGGCCAAAAAGGTACATGAAGATGGTCGCAAGATACGGCAGGGAAAACCTTGCCTCGCAGCTGAGCGACACCGCGTCGTTCGGATTTTTCATCGACGAGGACGATTACGGCAACCTGACCGTCCTGACGCTGGATTACCTGATGGAAAACGGCGAGTTCGTGTACGCACTGAAAGACATTGCGTCCCTCACCATGAGCAAGCACGACGTTCCCGCCGAACAGGCCGCCAAGATGAAGAGCGAACACACAAGAAAAGTGTTGAGCTGCGCATACAGGCTGGAGATCACGATGAAGGACGGAAAGAAGATCTCCGAGCTTATCGGCCTCCTGACATCTGACATCAATCCGTTCTTTACTTACCTGCAGCAGCGCGCCCCGCACATCAGGCTGCAGTACCGTTAAAATTGCCACACTTTTTTAAACTTGGATTAAAGTTGCCCCCTGATAATATCCTTAATCCCGTGGTGGTGGGAGAAAGGAATCTATCATGGAAAAAGAACTGGAAAGCACCACAAATGACAAGGCTCTGCCTGAAGAAAAGCAGGAGGCCAAGGCTGCTGCGGAGGCAGTAAAGCCCGAAGTAAAGCAGGATCCCAAGCCTTCATTTGGCAAACCCGAAGCCCACGCCGAAAAGGGATTTCAGCCTGACTGTCAGCCCGTATATCCTTACGGATATCAGCCGGGATACCAGCAGGCACCGCAATTCATGACACAATGTACCCCCCAACCCTCCAAGCCGGAAAAGAAAAGAGGCAAGGCAGCAAAGGTGATTGCTCTAGCCCTTTGCTGCGCTCTTGCCGGCGGCGCGGTCGGTGCGGGCGGAATTATATGCCTCAGGCATTTCGGCATCTGGGGCAGGCCCGGCAGGAACATAACCAGAACGATCGGTGATGATGCCGGTACAAGAGGAGGAAACAGAAACGGACAGGGGCGGTCTGCAGATCAAAACGGCGGCAGTGATTCCTTCAGAAACCGTGGAGGGAATAACGGCGGCCAAAGAAAGGGGACCGGCCGCGACGGCCAGTACAAGGACAATGTACAGCCCGGCGGACGGAATAATTTCGGACGTGGCAGACATTCACAAGGAGAGTCCAATATAAATGGTCAGGATCAGGGCACCACAACAACGCCTGATAAGGGATCCGGCACCAGCGGACAGACCACTCCTGCACCCGAGCAGACTACACCAACGACCGGAGGTGAGGCCAAGGCATAAAGACATGAAGGAATAAGTAAGTTAAGAAACCCACGATCAATAAATAACCGGGCAACCGGAAAATCCAAAATACGACCGTCACGATCCTGAAGAAGCTTCGTGGCGGTTTTTGTCTGTGCCGGGGACGTTTTTAGACGGGCTTAGAGCCGAAAGTCTATGTACACGTCTATGTTTGGGTATCTTACTTAGACGTGTGCATAGAATTTTCTGCTTTAATGACTTAAGTTCGCTGATCACTTCACTTTTAGTTGCTCAACCTGCGAAGTCTCCTGCGAACGCCGGCCCGAAGGCAAGTAAAAGGGTTCTCAGCAAACTGAGAACCCTTAGTGTTTAAGGTGACCAGGATTTCGGCTGACCGGACGGACGTCAGGAAGGTCGTCCCGGAGGAGGTCCGCCTGCAGCTATGTGGGGAGGGCCGCCGGCGCCGGCCTCAGGTCCTTTGAAGCCTACGATCCTTGCAACGATCGGGGCAAGGATGACCGAAAGGATGTAGCTGATAACAAGTGTTGGAAGCAGGAGCTTTATCCAGCTGCCGAGCCACATGACAGGGAGCGGCGGAAGGGTGGGAAGTATCTCGGCGGGGATCTTCATGCGTGCGGTGAAGACACCGACAAAGCTCAGGATGAAGCTTATTATGACGGTGTTGCCTACGGAGTTCGGGATGGCGTTGATAAAGATGAACTTCATTGACGGCGGATATGCGCCGGCCTTGCGGGCGAGTGACGCTCCGATCTTTCCGAACGGGATGATGAACGCGATCACTAAGCCGATGATCACCGACAAGATGATGTTTGAAGCATAGATAAGGGCAGATGAATGTGCCCTGAGCGAATCAGGATTGGTGGTGGTGACGAGGACTGCTGACACTAAGCCCATGGAGGCTGAAACAAAAAAGGACACGATGAGTCCGACAAGACGCTCTTTTCGCACGGAAAATCCCCTCCAAACCGCTTTCAGGCTGCCGCCTGAACAATGCCCGATCATTACGGGCCAAATAAGTGTGCTGTCTTATATTTTAGCATATCAAAGACCAGGCTTACACGGACGTCGGTGTTAGAGAGACTGACCGGGAAGGCGGCAGGCGGCGGGAAATACACTCAAAATGTTAATTTGCTTGTTTTTGGAGCCCGAAAAGGGCTGTTTCTTTACACAATGTTAATACAAATTGATATATAGTATTAGTAGTATTTTGGAAATCTCCGAACGGTGTTATTAACAGGGAGCGTTTATGGCGGCTATAAAGAAACCACATGACGATCTGAAGGCCATCGGGCTCATGTTCATATGCATCACGCTCAATTTCGTCTTAAGTCAGGTCATAGGCCAGCTCGGGCT
>JAIKZM010000022.1 GCA_024682215.1 Saccharofermentans sp.
GTGAGGCGTCAGGTACGGAAAAATAATTAAATCCAAAGATCAAGTCTCACCGCGAAGCTGCTATTTGATTGTAAGGCCATTATATATCACGTTTCGAAGACTATACAAGCAAAGGAATTTTATCTTTTGCGTCCCTAAAAACTTCGGCAACATTGCCCCATATATCAATTGTTTTCTGATACGCGCGCCATGTTATAATCCGCTCGAAAACAATAAAAAAACTTAAGGAGCAACAACATATGAAAAAGACGATCTTAACATCAGCTCTCTGCCTTACGCTCATGGCAACGGGCTGCGTAAACAACGGCGCGGCCCCGACAAGTGCACCGGAAACCACGGCCACCTCTGCAACAGAGACTGCCACGGAAACTACAGCAGCAACTACGGAGGCAACGACTGAATCTTCCGCGCCCGAAACATCCGAAACAAAAAAGACTGCCCATCAGGTCACAGTCGAGGTCCTGAAAAAGATGACCTATTCCGACGGAAACAACGAGTTCAGCAGTGTTTACCCGAAGATCACGGTTGACGGCAAAGAAGCATCGGCGATCAACAAAACGCTCACCGATCACATCCAGAAAGATTATCCGATGGAAAAGGACGGCGTCAATATTGACGGCTGGGCGACAAAGATCTCATGGGGCGCAAACGAAAACACCCTTTCGGTCGTCATCCTCGCAAGCGACATGAGCACTGATTACTTCACGACCGAGGTCTTCAACTATGATCTCGACACGCTCGAAAAGATCGATGACGGCGAGGTCACAAAGCGCCTCGGCATGACGGATTCAGATCTTTTCGCCAAGACAAAAGAGATCCTGAAGAAATACTGCACCGAAGGGCACTACAATACCGACAAGTCGCTTGCAGAAGTCAACTACGACAAGATCACGCCTTACATCACGCGTGACGGAAAGGCCGGCGTTGCCGCAACCGTCTACTATGAAAGGGACTCACAGTTCAGCGGAATGGACAGCGTGAGAACATTCAGCATTCATACGATGGATTACGAAGTCGTCTGATGACCGCGGCCAAAAAGGGATCAGGGATAGGAAAATGGGAATTAGAACTGCATTAAAAAAGATCTGTGCCGTTTCGCTCTGCGTAATACCGCTCGCGCTTTCAGCCTGCTGGTACAGGTACGATCCGCCGGAAGGTTATACCAAAAAGCATCACACATACGATGAACTCGTGGAATACGCGCAGTCCATCGATCCTGATGCCACTGTGGAAGATGAACCCCGCGATGAAAACTACAAATACAGGGATTACGTCATCTACCCCGCAAAGATAGGCGGGATCGAATGCAGCGTTGCAAGCATCTCAGTGCCCGTCTACGATTCCGACTGGGGAGAATTCGCAAAGATCTACTACAGGATGGATACGGACTACGATTTCTATGTGATAAAAGAAGTCCTGACGAAGTACCCTGATCTGGGCACTCTCGAAAATGACGATCTTCAGGCAAGATTTAACGTCGGCAGTTTTATCAGGAGCACTGCCGAGTTCAGTAAGATGTCTGAGGCAAAGCTTGATGAGATCTTTGATGAGTTTAAAAGGTGCAGAGAGGATCTCGGTTCTTATCCTCTGCACAAGAAGTACTGGCTCGATATCAAAGTAAACGGCTCGTCCCACAACGTTTCAGAACCCACGGAAGAACAGAAACAGAAGGTCAAGGAAAAAATGGCCAAATACGGAAGGATCTGAGCAGCCGTTGACCTGAATGTTATAATCTTCTTGTCCGGTCGGAAAGCATGCAGGATCAAAGGGACGGAAGATGAAGTTAAGGCACAGGCTCTTTGCAACCAAAGACCCCTATGACAGCAACAAGTCAGAGCTGTTCCTTGATGCATGCAAAGAAAATTTCGACTATCTCATCACGCATTGCGACGATTACAAAAAGATCTGCACCGGCCTTAACATCCGTTCTTCGGATGACATTAAAACGCCCGCAGACCTTCCCATTCTACCCACAATGCTCTTCAAGCAGCATGACTTCAAGTCGGGACCGCATTTTGTCACGGCGACTTCCTCGGGCACGTCAGGCGGCCATAAGAGCGTCATCGGCTTCGAGTTTTCATCCCTCATGGCGGCACTTAGGATGTCCCTCAAGGTTACAAGATATCACGGCGTGATCTCCATGAGGCCCTGCAGATACATCATCATGGGCTTCAGGCCCACCAGGACGAACAAGGTCGCAGCGGCCAGGACCGCTTATCTCACTACGTTTCTGGCACCTGCGCTAAGCAGGAAGTTCATCTTAAAGCAAACTCCCGATGGCGGCCTCAAGCCTGATTTCGACAGCATAGTCGAGGCTCTGCGCAAATACGAAAAAGGCAAAGCGCCCGTGAGGTTCATGGGCTTCCCTTCATATACGTTCTTCCTTTTCCGCGTGTTGGAAGAAAGGAACATCTCTTTCAAGCTCCCCAAAGGCTCGAAAATAATGCTCGGAGGCGGCTGGAAGCAGTTCTATCAGGAGGCCGCCGACAAAGAGACGTTCTACGCGCTTGCCAAAAAAACGCTCGGCATCGATGAGGAAAACATCACCGAATTCTTCGGCGCGGTCGAGCACCCGATCCTTTACTGCGACTGCAGCCATCACCATTTCCACGTACCCGTTTACAGCAACATCATCATAAGGGATCCGGACACTTTGGAGCCCGTTCCAAACGGAACCACAGGCCTCGTAAACCTCATCTCGCCGCTCACGAAAGCAACACCGATCCTCTCGGTCATGACCGATGATTTAGGCGTCCTTCACGACGGAACGGAGTGCCCCTGCGGCGTTAAGTCACCGTATCTTGAGATCATCGGACGCGTGGCACCCGAGGACATCAAGACATGCGCGGCAGGCGCCGCGGACATTCTCGAGGGGGTGAAGGTATGATCCTCTTTGACGGAAAGATCTACGAGAGCATCGAGCAGAACCGCCTTCTTGACGAACTTCAGAAGAAGATCCCGCAGATCCTGCAGCGCGAACCCTTATCGCCCGAGATAATAATCGACGCGGTCGACAGGCTCAGAGAAGACACACTCGCCGGAAAGTTCGACGATCTCCTGACGTCATTCCCGGAAGACGTTGTTGAGACCTATAAGCTCCAGGCCGCAGCGCTCCTTTCAAAAGACCATCTGCGCATGAAGGTCAGGACCGAGCTCGGGAACACTGAAGAATACGTGACTGACATGATCGAAGGCTTTTCGAGGATAAGGGTGAGGAAAGTCCCTCTCGGGGTCATCTTCCACATCGCCGCGGGAAACATGGATTTCCTGCCCGCATATTCGCTTGCGGAAGGACTCCTGGCGGGCAACATAAACATCTTAAAGCTTCCGTCGGCAGACAACGGCCTGTCGCTCAAGCTGATAATGCAGTTCATCGAATACCAGCCCTCACTCAAGGACTACATCTACGTTTTCGATACCGCATCGACGGACATACAGGGAATGCGAAGGATGGCAAATCTCTGCAACGCGATAAGCGTCTGGGGCTCGGACATGGCGATAGAAGCCGTCAGGGGACTTGCGCCCACGGGCGTCAAGCTCATCGAGTGGGGACAGAAGCTCGGATTCTGCTACGTTTCAGACCCTGACAACGTCAGTTCGCTGGGCGAAAAGCTCGAAGGCCTCGCAAAGCACATCGCCTCCACCAAGCAGCTCCTTTGCAGCAGCTGTCAGGTCATATATGTAGACACGGATGACATGAACAAAGTCAGGTACTTTGCGGAGAGCTTCATGCCGTACCTCCAGAAGGCCGTGGACGCCAATTCATCGCAGGAGATAGGAATCAGGGCAAGAGATACCCTCGTGGCCTACACGGCGCGTCTGAAGCGCTATCTGGGCCAAGAGGAGATATCTGACGACGTGATCCGCGGAAGGGGCGCCAGCCTCATCCTGAAGAGCGACAGCAGGCTCGAGCTCTCCCCCATGATGTGCAACGTCCTGGTAAAGCCCCTGCCCCGGGAAAACATCTCCAAAGTCCTCTACGAAGGCAGATGCTATCTGCAGACCGCGGGATTGATCTGTCCTGCCTCCGAGCGCCGTGAACTAACAGACCTGCTCATCAGGTGCGGACTGATAAGGGTAACGGGGTCTTCAGACATGAGCGCCTATTTCCCGGGCGAATCACATGACGGCGAATACGCGCTGGACAGATACACGCGCGTAATCAACATCCAGGAAGACGTCTTATGATAAGGACCGCGCTTTTCATATTCGCCCAGTGCACGTGGGGGATCCTTCAGACGCTGGCGGGCTTCGTAGTCTTTCTGATAAACATCCGCAGAAAGCATTTTCTGTACCACGGGGCAATAATCACGGAATGGGGGCTCAGGTCGAGCCTTTCGATGGGGCTGTTCTGCTTCGTCACGTCACATCCGTGCGCGTGCGGGTGCTGCTCTGAAGAGGAGATCGGCCGCAGGCTCGTAGTCCATGAATACGGGCACTCGATCCAGTCGCTCATCCTGGGGCCATTCTATCTTTTCGCGATGGCGTTTCCGTCAATGATCTGGGCGGGCCTTCCGCTTTTCGAGAAGCTCCGCTTCAGAAAAAACATCAAATATCACTGGCTCTACACCGAACGGTGGGCAAACCGCCTCGGTGAAAAGGTCACAAAAGAAGATTCAATGAGGGATATGTACTGATCAGTCGTCCTTTTTCCCGGCCTTGCGGAACGGTTTTAAGGCTTCCTTGAATTCCTTGAAGTTGAAATCATGCGATTCGGCATATTTGACCATCTCGTCCTTGCTGAATTCGCGCATCTTATCGAGCTCGCCTTCGGGCAGAATGTGCTTGTCTGAAGCGCTGATCCGGAGGGCCGTGACCTCGTAGGGCATCTCGTCTTCCTTGGGTCTTGAGTTCGGAACGACCGTAAGAACGTCGCCTTCAATGTCGACTATCCTGTATTCAACGAAAAAAGTGTTCTTCTTGCGCAGGTTCTTGCGCAGGAGCTTGCGGATGCTGTCTCCGAAATAGATGGTTACCGTCTCGCTGTCTTTAAACGCTTTACTCATACTGTGTATCTCCGATCTTTCCCCGTTGGAGGACAAATCCTGAATGAAGTTATTATAACATGCGGACATAAAACGGTGTTTTAACATTGTTATAATTCGGGCGGATCACTGCATTTTTCGGGATTTACCTATAAGAATTCGTTTTTTCAATTCTTATAGGTAATTCCGGACCGGTCAATGTCTTTTCAAAGCCAATTTACCTATAAGAAACCGATTTTTTGATTTCTTATAGGTAAATGACCGGCTGAAGGCCATCCGTCTATTCAAGACTTGCTGAAGGCAATGGCCATCCATTCATAACCCAGCCGCGTGTCCTCGAAAACGGAAAAAGAAAACCCGGACTTCGAAGCCCGGGATTCTAAATAAGGAAGGGTATTATGAAATGAAGCTTTGTTGCTTAACTGGCTTCATTATCAGGCCCCAACCTGAAACGTACCTTTAATCAATTCGGTGAAAAATGCGGCAACTGCCGGAAAAGCTCAGAGGACCACAGATCAGCGGATTCTTCTGACCATCATTATGTCTTTGACGTTCTTAACGCTGACGCAGCAAACGCCCCACTTAACGCCTGAAGCGTGGACCATCTGGCCGCCGCCGACGTAGATGCCGACGTGATCGGACTTGCCGTTGTGGTCGTGATCGAGGAAGATCAGGTCTCCTACCCTCATGCTACTGAGACTTACCTTGCGTCCGCATGCTGTCTGCATGTTGGAACCGTGAGGGAGCCTGATGCCGTAATATGCCCTGTAGCAGTACATCGTGAAACCCGAGCAGTCAAAACCCGAAGGAGATGCACCACCCGCAACGTACTTGCAGCCGACAAAACGTCTGACGAAACTTCCGAAACCGCCGCCCGTTGACCTCTTCTTTGAAGATGACGAAGACTTGGACGACTTCGAATTAGATGAAACCGCACGCCTTACCGGCCTGGGAGTCGGCGTAGGCAGGTTGACTTTCTTTGATGAAAGATGCTTTGTGGGGATATAGCCCTTTGTGTTATTGGCAAGCCTTACATAAGACCACTCGCCTGCGGTAGAGATCCTGAAGAGCTTTGTTCCCTTCTTGAACTGGGAAAGGACCTTGGAAGCCGCGCTGTCGCTTACATAAGCCTTTGTAACGCTGTCTTTTGTCCAGACGAACTTTCCGTCGTAGTTCTCGCCGCTGTCATCGCCTTCAGCATCCTCGCCGCGTACTCTCGCCGCGATCTCCTCATAGTTGGCGAAAACGTTGATCGTGTAATCTTCGAGATCCAAAGCATTGGCATTAAGTTTTTCCGGTTCCCTCTCGCTGTCAGCTTCCTCAGCGAGACGGCCTTCCTCGTCTTCCTCGTCATCAGGCGTAACTTCAACATTCGAATACCTGTTGGAAGAACTTGCATAAACAAGAGAGGGGCTCTGGAGGTTGACCCTGTCACTCTGCGCAGTGCGCTCATCCATGTTAAGGACTGACAATGTAAACACTGCGCTTAACATGCCGCACATGATCTTGAGCAAGAGTTTCTTCAAATCCGGACCTCCGATTTACACAATTTTACTCAATTGAATATATCAGCGCTCCGTGAAATAGGCAAGTCAAAATCTTTTTAATAATATATATAAAATGTGGCAAAACTCCGGCATATCCTCCCGTGCCTCCCCGCCCCATCAAACCGTTTACTCTCCACCCCCAAAATGCCCTTACATTCGTGCATTTTATTAATTGCTACACTTTGCGCGTATTTTTATAATTTGGCGGTTTGAATAAAAGCGGTGTTGTTTCGAGGGGACCCATATGAAAGAATTTCAACCCAAACTGTTTTCTGTTTTGAAGAACTATTCGGCTTCGCAGCTCGTCAAGGATATCGTTTCCGGCATTATCGTCGCGATAATCGCCCTGCCGCTGTCCATAGCGCTCGCCATCGCATCGGGCGTAGGCCCTGAAGCGGGTATCTACACGGCGATCGTAGCCGGATTCATCGTATCTTTCTTAGGTGGAAGCCGCGTCCAGATCGCCGGCCCCACGGCTGCATTTGCGACCATCGTCGCCGGCATCGTCCTCAAGGACGGTATGCAGGGCCTTGTCGTCGCTACGATCATGGCGGGCATAATCCTCATCGTAATGGGCCTTTGCAGGTTCGGCAGCCTCCTCAAATACATCCCCGACCCGATCACCACGGGCTTCACCGCCGGCATAGCCGTAACTCTCTTTATCGGCCAGATCAAGGATTTCACGGGCATCTCTTACCAGCACGGCGAAAAGCCGATCGAGACGGCCGAGAAGATCAAGGCCCTCATCGAAAACGGCGTCACCATCAACTGGCAGGCAGTCGGCATCGGCGCTCTCGCCCTCGTAATCCTCATCTTAAGCCAGATGTTCCTCAAGAAGATCCCCGGCTCATTCATCGCGGTCATCGTCACCGCAGCGGCCGTCCAGATCTTCCATCTCGACGTAAACACCATCGGCAAGCAGTTCGAAAACATCCAGGCAGGCCTTCCTCCCTTTTCGCTCAACGCTTCCATGTTCAGTTTTGAACTTATCAGCTCTCAGATCTCAAACGCCGTCACGATCGCGTTCCTCGCAGGCGTTGAATCGCTTCTCTCCGCTGTCGTCGCAGACAGCATGATCGGTTCAAAGCACAGGCCAAACGCAGAGCTCGTCGCTCAGGGCGTGGGCAACATTGCTTCAGCCTGCTTCGGAGGAATCCCCGCCACAGGCGCGATCGCCAGGACAGCCGCAAACATCAAGAACGGCGGACGCACACCGGTCGCGGGCATGGTCCACTCCGTAACGCTCCTTCTCGTTGTCGTCTTCCTCATGCCGTTCGCAAAGCTCATCCCGATGCCCTGCATCGCCGCGATCCTTTTCCAGGTCGCATACAACATGAGCGGCTGGAGAAGATTCGTAAAGCAGGTCAAGAGCGCTCCTAAGAGCGACATAATCGTGCTCCTTCTGACATTCGCGCTCACGGTGATCTTCGACCTCGTCGTGGCGATCGAAGTCGGCGTGCTCCTTGCGGCAGTCCTTTTCATGAAGAGAATGAGCGATGTTACGCAGGTTGCGGGCTGGAAGGATTTCGATCCCGAAAACGACCCCGACAGCATCGATCTGCGCGTCCTTCCCGGGCATACTCTCGTTTATGAGATCAACGGACCCATGTTCTTCGCAACGGCCGGCAAGATCCTCCAGATCTCGCCCAAAGAAGACACGAAGGCTCTGGTCCTCCGCATGAGGAGCGTCAGCGCCATCGACGCAACGGCCATGAGAAATCTTGAGATACTTTTCGAAGACTGCAGCAACAGGGGCGTAAAGCTCATAATGTCACACGTCAACGAGCAGCCCATGAAGGTCATCCAGAAGGCAGGCTTCTATGACAAAGTCGGCGCAGAAAACTTCTGCGCGCACATCGATGACGCGCTCGCCAGGGCCCAGGAGATCGTTAAAGCTTAATTCCTGGAATTACTTTTTCGTGTAAACGGACGTTGTATCGCCGTTGTCCATTGTCAGTTTTCCGTCCTTGAGAACGACCTTGTAAGAGGAACTCGTTCCAAGTTCAGGATAGTTAACAGTCAGCTTTCCGTCCTTCAAAATATATGTGCGGTTGTTCTGCGTAGTTGTTCCGCCGTTGAGCTTAATCTCGGAGACATATCTTCCGTCATTGTAGATGACGATAGTCTCAACGCCGTCGGGCATGACCTTTTCCCAAGTTCCCGCGATCTCTTCCTGAGACTTGGGAGGTACACCGACAGAACCGGTTCCGCCGCATGCGGAAAGAGCGAAGATCATTGACATGCAGGCGGCAAGGGCCGCTGCCTTTATTATTCTTTCAGTAAGTTTACCCATCTTTTATTCCCCCAACATTTTATGTTATTTCAAAGCAATCCCTTAACTTCCCTTTTCGCAAGTATAACAATTTCACGTACGATTTCAATCTTTACCGGGATAAAGCATTGCATAACGACTACGGAGAGGCCTAACATGAAGGCTGTAAGAAAATGCATTTCGGTACACTGTAAAAGCCCTGCAGGCACAACACCCGCAGGGCTTTCGTTTCTTATCTGTCAACAGATCACAGCTTATCGAAATTGATGTGGTCAACAAATTCCTCGATCTGCGCCTGTGTATAAGTTATAGGGTTGCCATCCTCATCCTCGTTCTGGCACAGGTTAATGGTTACAAATCCCTTGGGAGTATTTGCGAGAACAACGCCGCTTCTGTCCTGAAGTGCGATCGAGACCTCGATTCCAGACTTTGTCTTATATGTAGACTGCTTATACTGACTGATATCTCCGACGTTGAGATATACGGTGTCGAAAGTTCCCTTTATGACTCTTCTGATCTGGAAAGATACCTTCTCATAGTCAGCATCAAGTGAGAAAGTTCCGTTTTCATAGCAGTATCCGGCTCCGTGGATCTTGTCATCCCAGATATCGCCGAACATTTCTTTCAGATCCTTCTCACGGATCGATGTGTCTTTCGGATCGTCCGGATTGCTGTGACCGTCGATAAATTTTCCGCGGAGCTTAAGGTTGTACTTCTTTATTAACTCATCAGCTTTGTCTGCCATCTCCTGTGAGTAGATGCCGTATCCGGGGTATTTCTCCTCAAACGGATCTTTTCCGGTCTTTTTGCACTTCTTATCGTATGCGTCACAGATCTTCCAGTCCTGGTCATATTTGTCCTCGAACTCGTACCACTCTTTCGATGCCTTGAATTCGTTTGTGTCCGAATACCCCTGCAAAGAGATCATATGGCTCTGGGGAGGGTTTTGAAATGAATATTCGTCATTACTTTCAGAACCGCTGGGAACCACGATCTTTTCCGTAGCAGCAGAACCGGACGGATCCGTCGGATCGCCGAAAGATACACCTTCCAGGCCGCCTCTGAATGCCGCGTATGCAGAGATTCCCAGAGCGGAAACCATTGCAGCGGCAATGAGAACCGTTACGAACTTCTTCTTTGAACTGCGCTTTTCTTTAAAATCGTATTCATTTATTTTCATTTTAGTCAACTCCTTGATCCTCTCGGAGGAGACGACGTCTTTTTCTTCCAATTCAACGGAAGAATCTTCGATGTTTTCCATCAGATCACGTATATTTATCTGCATTCTGATCGCCTCCTGTCGTTTTTGATATTGCTGAGGTAATAACGGAGCCGCTCGCGCCCGCGCTTTAGCTTGGTCTTGATCGTGGACGGGTTCATCTGCATTTGATTAGCGATAACCGAAACGCTTTGACAGTAATAATAGAATCTCAAGAATATCTCTTTGTCGGGATCTGGCATGGAATAGACCAGCTTTCTGATCTCATTGTCCTGATCCTCGCGCTCAAGGCTGTCAAAAACCGAATCTTCATCTAAGATAAGAATGTCCTCGTCCAAAGGCAGCACCTGCACCCGCTCCCGCAATCTCTGCATGGAAAGGCTGCGTGCCACGCGGCTCAAGTACCCTTTCAGGTTCAAAGGAATAAGGTTTTCCGCGGACTGCCACAAAGTAACGAACACATCCGCCGTCACTTCCTCCACATCCTCACGAGTCATGGAACTCAAAAGAATGCTGTTTACCACGGTACCAACGTACGCACTGTACTTGTCGATAAACCACTCCAGTGCTTCCTGGTCGCCTGATTTCAGTAAGGCCAGCGCCTTTGCGTCATTCAATCGTCTCACCTCAATAATTCGTTTTTTGAACGGCCGTTCGACTATAATAGTGCAATTTTGACCCGGTTGGTTTCACTTTTTCGAAAAATTTTTTCAATTTTTTTCGCCGGCCGTTTTGAAAATGCCTGAAAAGTGTCCTAAACAGGCTGCTTTAGAGCACTTTTTTGGCATTTTCCCCCGTTTTATCCAAAATAGTGTCGTAAAAAAGGGAAATTGAGCACTTTTTTGAGCACTCGTGTTTCTGCGCCCGCCCATACACGTCCATACACGTCCGCATACCCCCTCCCGCAGTGCTATAATCAACACATTGCGGGAAGAAAGACAGTTCACATCAAAGCGAAAAGGGATAGATATGAAATACCTAAAGAAAGCAATCTGCACACTCCTCATCTTCTCATTGATTCCGGTAGCGGGATGCAGCAAACTAGAGGATTTCAAAGAGAACCTCGAGAGCCGCATGGAAAGAAGGCGCGAGGAGCGGAGAGAAGATGACAAGGCGCGCAGCTTTTCGACAGCAAACGAGTTCAAAGAATACTACGGCGAAGAGATAGAGAAAGCCTTGAAGAACAGCAGGAAAACGGCTTTGAAGGGTCTTTTCTGCGAGGCCGTCCTCGAAAACACTTACGACATGAATGAAGGCCTGGAATACCTTTTCAACCTTGAGGACTGGTCGGGATTTGAGTTCTCGGGCGGCAATTGTTCAAGCCGCAAAGAGTACCACAAAGACGGCCGCTGGGAGTTCGTAAACTGCCGCGTGGACCTTGCGAAGGGCAACGATAAATACAGGCTTTTCTATTCGGGTTATGCGTCCTTCCGCGACAAGGTCGACGGGAAGAC
>JAIKZM010000152.1 GCA_024682215.1 Saccharofermentans sp.
GAGCTTGAGCGCATCGGAAGAATCGTAGAGCCTTCCCGCAGCATTTATCCTTGGGACCACATTAAATGAGATAAAGGTCTCGTCGAGCGACTTGCCCGGAGTGAGGAGCATCTCGTTCATGACCTTTACACCGACATTTGAGGGGTTCTGCATGCTCTTGAAAGCCCTCTTGATTATCGTCCTGTTCTCATCGGTAACGGATACCAGGTCTGCAATAGTCGCAAGTCCCGCAAGTTCTATAGCCTGACGCCACAGATTATTGTTGACCCCGTGTCTGCCGTCCTTGCCTAAAGCCTCGACCACCTTGAGAGCAACGCCGGCTCCGCAAAGTTCAGTAAAAGGATATGTGTTGTCAGGACGCTTTGCACAGATAACGCAGTCAGCATTCGGGAGTTCATCCTTAACATTATGGTGATCGGTAACGATGACCTTGATCCCGCGCTCTTTGAGTTCAGCCACGGTATCAAGGTTGGTAACGCCGCAGTCAACGGTAATTACGAGTTCAGGCGCTTCCTCAATGACCTTGTCCATTATCTTCTCGGTAAGGCCGTAGCCGTGCTCAGACCTGTGGGGAACGATATAGCGCACATCCGCATTGTGGCTCATGAAATACCTTACAAGGATCGAAGTTGCGGTAACGCCGTCGCAGTCGTAATCACCGTACACAAGGATCCTGCCGTGCAGATCGATAGTCTCGCAGATGATATCGACTGCCTTCCTCATGTCATTGTAAAGGAAGGGATCGTGCCAGATCCCTGCATCATCAGCCAAAAACTGATCAACAGATTGGCCTTCGGTTATACCGCGATTCTTAAGCAAAACACCAAGGAGCGAATCAGCATCCGCAACCGCTTGCGATGCCGATAAGCGCCAATTCTTACCGGTCAGTAACATAAACTATTCTCAACTTTATCTTTATTGGGAATATTATAGCGGAAGACTTTGAAGTTTACAAAACTAAAGCATTTCTGAGAATTGCCGTTACGTTCAGGATCTTCATTGAAAAGGCCACCCGAAGGTGGCCTCATTAAGTCTTATCAATGCTTTCTCTTGCGAGCTGCTTCAGACTTCTTCTTTCTCTTTACTGAAGGCTTTTCATAATGCTCTCTCTTACGAACCTCAGCGAGAACACCGGACTTCGCGCAGGAACGCTTAAATCTGCGGAGCGCACTGTCAAGGGACTCGTTCTCCTTAACTCTGATCTCAGACATCTTTATCCCCCCTCTCGTGCGTGGAATTCAAACCAGGTAATTATATAGGACACCCGTAAATAAGTCAAACATAAATGACCACAAACGGCTAACAGACAACACTTAACAGAACATCATTCAACATAAAAGCAACGATGAACGCGATTGATATCGCAGGTGCAAGAGCCGCTCTTTTCTTCTTTTTCTTACAGATGAGCACGAAAACGATCACCAATACGATTGCCGCTACTGCCGCTATGACTGCGCCTTTGAGCCTCAAAAACAGCATCAGGCACATTATGAGCTTAACGGGTCCGAAGTCCGGCTCAGCCTTCTTAACCTTGCCTGCAACTGCAATAACGGCCGCCGTAATGATCCCTGCACAAGCAGAGGCAGCCAGGCCTTCCAGAGCATATCTTTGCATATCAGGCATGAATCCTACGGTCATTATCCATACAACAAGGATCGCTGCCAGAAAACCGTCAGGGATCACACCGGAATCCCAGTCAGCCAACGAAAGGCCTAAAAGCAGCATCTCCAGCGCCAGCGCCGCGATGACAGGAGCATCAACACTTCCGTGAAGCGCAAGCGTCCCGGCAAAGAGCAGTCCGAGCAATATCTCAAATATCAGATCCCTTGGCGGAACCTTTGACCCGCAATATCTGCATTTACCCTTAAGCGCGATATAAGACACTATCGGAAAGAGATCAGCAGTCGAAAGTTCATGCCCGCAAGTATCGCAGTGGCTGTGTCCCTTGACCCAGTCTTCGCCCCTTACCACACGCCATGCAGTACAGGTTATAAAGCTCGCAAAGACTGAGCCGAAGAGAAATGCAAGCACCAGCAGATATACTGCGATAAACGGCGTTTCAAACAATGAATACGAAAAGATCAATATCAGCCTCCGTTAAACATATTCGCGTATTACCGGTCCGCAGCCATCGAAGCAATTTGCCGGCAGCGTAAGACCCTGGTTTTCGACGGAGAAGATAACCTTCTTTAATTTCTTATTGGCATCGAACATCCATGTTATGTTATTCGATGATGTGAAATCAATAGAACTGACGTCTATCTCCTCCATGGCAACACGGCTAAATATCGCACAACAGCTTCCTGTAGGCTTCGCTTTAAACAGGCCGAGATTCTCGACTTCGGTAAGATTCTCGCAGCATCTGAACATATAATACAGATCAGTCGCTTTGGAAGCATCGCACCACTCTTTCTTATCGGGAAGGATCACCTTGGTTATATGACAATCGCCATTTTTATACTCATCAATACCCATGAAGCTGTTAAATGATGAAACATTCTTGAAATTGAAATCCCTTAAGTTAACAACAAGCCATTTATCACTTGCGATTCCCGAACCGCTGTTCCACCTGACGCAGAACCGGAAGAACATCTTGGTCATACTAGTGACTTCACTGGTATCAAAATCTTGGAGTTCAAGCTGTTCTACACTGTAACAGTTCTCAAACATGCTGTTCAAACTGCCTGAAATCTTAAATTTATTCATCTTGATTGTTATCAGATTCTGGCAGTTATAGAACATCTTCTCGGCAGAAGAACAGCCTTCGGCAAGATGGACGCGACTGAAATCTACACTCTGGAGGGACGTCTTTCCGCTGAAAGCCTCCTTCAGCGTGGTTAAGCCTGTCAAATCTGCTCCGCTAATATCAAGTACAGCTATATTCGCTGCTGAATTAATAAAGTTGATCGATGTCATAGAACT
>JAIKZM010000176.1 GCA_024682215.1 Saccharofermentans sp.
CTGATGTGCATTGGTCATGATCATCTGGATTTTACCGGAAAAACTCCCGAGAAGTTATCGAAGATGTCTTACCTTTTTTACATCGTTCACTTCCCGGTTGTAGTCCTGAGCCAGTATTTCCTCAATCTCACAGGTATGGACGTCCTTCTTAACTTCTTTTTGACGGTAGTGATTGCGTACTTGTTGACTTACTTCATCTGTGTCTTTTTCGAGAATGTAAGGAGATAGTCAGCGGCACCAAAGAAATCCTTTTCGTTCAGCAGCTTATTTCCCGTCCACGACCAGGTTATATTCCTTCATAGCGCCGTGAGAGCCGTAGATCTTCCATTCGCCTGCGCCGAGCCTTTGCATGACCGACTGACGCTCGGCAGTGCAGAGTGCAGGATCGGTATCGACTGACGTCATGAGGACCGGCGCATACCTGTTGTATTCAGCCTGCTCTCTTGTCATTCCGTGAATGTTGACGTAGATATCTCCTGTGAATGCTATGTGGTGATCAAAATCTATGAGCACGGTCTCGCCGGGGAGGTGTCCGCTTCATAAACCCACCTTTGATATGGGCTGTATTGTATTACGGCGCATGCTGATTAGCAACAGGTCCGGGTGATTTTCGCGCGCCGTATTTTTTGTTATAGAATAAAACAAGCGATGGCTTGAACCGGTTATTTGAGTCAGAGAACCCTTAAGTGAATGGAGGCAAGAACCAAACAATGATCTCATTATATAAGAAATATCACATCATATACTGGTGCATCGGAATCATCGAGATCATAGGCATGGTCACAGCGAATCTGTTGTTATGCAGACACTCATGGTATCCTGCGATCCCGGTAACGGCCGTGACGGTAATGCTGGTCATGGTTGATGCGTTTATCTTTATCAGGCTTTTCGCGAAAAAAACACAACGGAGTGTCGTGTCGCTCTACAATTCAATAGTGGCCAGTGGTTACGGTGTTCCATGTGGAACTTCAATAAATTGATTTTAGATAAAATGATACATAGAACAAAACCTGAGGGTGTTTTAAAATTTTCTGCTCAATATAACGGACGAAAGATCATTTTCGGATTTGACAAGGACTTTGTTTTTATTAATTGTGTCAGCTTCGAAGACGGTTCAGACGTTTCCTGCGAAGATGTAATTCAATGTATTTATGAGATCCACCGGACTGATCCTAAAGTTGCCATGGTGGATGGGACCGGGAGTTATTATTTTGACCATGAAAGCAAAATGATCAAGGAAGACGGTAACGGACCTGTCTATGGGAACGGTATAGTTTTCGATTCATCGGGGCGTCCGATCGTTAAGGTGGCCGATGATGTCATATACTCGGCATACAGCAAGTGTGTTTGTGATGATAACTGTCCTGCTTCTGCTTTTATAATATCCGATCCCGTGTCCAGGGCCAGAAAGCAGGCGGAAGCTTCAGGATGCTTTACTCCTCTTAAGAAGAAATATATCCTGTTTGGAGAATACCTTTGCAGCTGCAAAACATGCGGGGCCAGATACAGTCTGTCCGGATGGGCATTTCCGAAGTGGAAACGCATAACCCCGTATGAATGGCCGCAGTCCAGTCAACAGACTTAAGCTGATCATTGTGATCTTAAGACAGAAAGTTTTACGGTAACTTAATGGGAAAGAATCAGGAAATAAACTGGCGCGAAGCGTCTGAAGATGAATTTGAATACATAAGGGAAAAGTATGCGCGGCCTACAGCTGCATTAACTGTTGGTATTGTGTTTTTGCTTTTTCTTATGTTTGCAACAGCCGGTTTCGTGTTTTATTGCAATATAAAGAACCATAGCGTGGGAGCTGTTATCTGTTCTGTTTTCGTGTATCTGGTCATGCTGATCCTCATTACGGCTACCGGTCATGTTCTTGTTAATAACATCCGCGAATTGAGCCGTATCCGCAGAAGAAGGTTTCTGGTAACAGATGCGACTGTTCGAAACAAAAGTGTTCAGACGCGTTCAAGAGGCAAGACCAGTGCAACGATACAATTCGTTACTTCAACAGGCGTGCAGCTCTGCGCGAGATCAACCGGTCTTGAACCCCTCGCCGAAAAGGGCAGAAGCGCCCTCATTTTGTATTTTGGCAAGATTGAAAAGAAATACTGGAAGTATGTGGTTAAGTCAGCTGACTGATCAGATCTTCAGCATTATATTATTCGTCTTCAGATTATTTCTGTAGGTCACGCTCTTTGCCATACCCACAAGTATCCTGATGCCGTAGTGTGAGTGTTTCTCTTTGGGATCGAGAAGTTCAAACCACTCGCTCATATTGAAGCGTACGCCGTTGTCACGGAACCTTAGAATGAGTCCCTTTTGCTTACTCCGTGAGCCCTGCAGAAAGCACCGGCTGATTCCGATGTCCGGATTGCATCGGAGGTGCTTTGCATCTGAAGGACAAGGTGATCACCTTGATCTTTGCCGAAACCGTCTTCAAGGCACATCATGTCTTTTAATCCTGAAGGAAACCTGTGCGCATGTACAATAACGATGATAACGATTGTCAGGGACAGGAGCGCTTCGCTTACGGGAAAAGCGAGCCATATTCCGGTCACGCCCCGGATGCTTCCCATTATGATCCCGCACATGAGGACCACGACATCACCGCAGCACGTTCCCAGGAGCTCCGTAAACTCAGCCGTGCTTCCCTGAACGGAGAAGGCCGACCCCCTCGGCACAGGTCCTATCGACAAGCCCATAGGGATCACTGATTCCACGATCGGAACAATAGGTTCCTGTGACCCGATCGGTTCCTGCGATCCCGCGATCGGTGGAACAGGACCCCTCAAGTATGAGACAGGTCCTTTGGGTATCACCATTACCTGAGTTAAGTCTCCCGAGACAAAAGCATAGCTTAAAAAGCTGACAGCCCGGAAGTTTATCAGCTCCCGGGCTGTTTTATTGTGTCATTCCACGTACATGACCGTCTCAAGATCGTCAAAACCATAGTGTCTGAAAGAGATCCTGTAGTCAGGATGCATCCCGAGAACGAGGTCTGCGAGTGTGACGAAGTCTTCGTATTTGTGGTAGACGGATATCGCCATCCTGGGGCGGTTTTCCATGATGAGTCTGCGGGCACCAATCAGCGCTTCGTATTCCGCGCCTTCGATGTCCATCTTGATGAAAGTGACTCTTTTGCCGTTAAGAACATCGTCAAGAGCTCTTGTCTCTATCTGTTCAACGCCTTCGAAGTTCCTCTTTTCCGCTTCTTCTTTGCTTATGATGCAGGAAGTCTCAAACCCGTCGGAGGCAAAATAAACCTTTTTAGCTGAATCAGAAGTTCCGTATGGATAAAGCTCGCATTTCCCGAGCGGCGCAAGAAGCTCTTTGCATCTGGCATAATTTTTCGGGTCTGCCTCGAAAGAATAGATGCGGTCAAAACCCTTGTGGCCGCACCAGGCTGCGAAGCTGTAGCAGGTAGCTCCGTCAAAACATTCGCAGTCCACAAATACCTCATTGTCATTTGCTTCGAAATAATCAAAATACTGTGCGCGGTTGTTGCGCCAGTCGTAGATACCCATGCAGATCTTATCTGCGGCTATGCCGATCTCCCCGGTAAGGCGCTTTCTGACCTCATCGGCCGCGGATTTTACCGAATAAGAGACAACGAATGTCTTATCAGCGTAAAGAGATTTGTTTTCGAGAAGTTCCTTTTCGGTGATCACTTTAATGCCGGTCTCTTTATCAACGGGGCCTTTGCTCTCATCAGGTTCGATGAACGCATCGACATTTACGCCGAATCCCTTGAATCTTCCGGCAAGATAGTGCCCTGCGCGGCCTGCTCCGTAGATCAGGCAGTGCGAGCCCTTTTGGATCTTTTCGACATATACCTGCATGTCAGAGCTTAAGTTCCTGTATTTTGACTCAAGCCCTGTAATATAGCCCAGATCTCCCGTGGCGGCATACATGCGCCTTGCTTCAAAGATCTTTTTCGATATCTCATCGTTCAGATGCGCATATACTTTATCGGCCATCTCCTGAAAACCGGCATCCATACTGCCGGAACCTCTCAGGGCTTTCTGCCTTTCGGCTTCCTTGGCGGAACCGTATCCGATCCTCTTTTCGGCTATGCTCATTTTCTTATATGCTCCATACACATTATGTTTTTCATAACATATTATCACTTGGTCCGATAAACCGGATGGTATAATAACTTGTCTGACGGTTGACGTCATGGAAGGAGCAGATGAACGGTTTATGAGTAATTCTTTTGATTGTCATTACGGAGAAACGGAGATAAAGACTGTCGAGTCCGGCATGGATGCGGTAAAGAAAGTCCTTGAAGGTGAGGACATTGCCGCGAAACAGCGTCTTTTGTTCTATCTTGACTGGTTCATGGATCCTTACTACAAGCAGGATACTTCCAAGATAGCTGAGCCTCTTACAGAGCTTTTGCAGACGATAATAATCACGCCGAATGATGAAGACGTAATAGGCGAAGCAGTACATCTACTGTCGGCTTATACATTCGGACCCTATGAGATCCTTAAAGCGGAGTATAAGAAAGTGCCTGAGATCTTCAAGCCGGACGTGCTGTATCTGTTCAGTGAAGAACACAGGAATTTTGTCGAAGGCAATTAATAGCGGAAACGGAAAGGAACAGGACATGAAAAGGATACTTTGTTTTGGCGATTCGCTCACCTGGGGTTTTGACCCCGTTTCGCGCACGAGACTTGAAGAAGACAGCAGATGGCCGTGCGTCATGCAGAAGGAACTGGGCGAAGAATGCAAGGTCATTGAAGAAGGCCAGAACGGCAGGACGATCGCAACCGAAGATCCGGCTGAAGGCGAGAAGAACGGTCTCTCTTATATCGGTCCGTGTCTCGAGAGTCACACGCCTCTGGACTATGTCATCATCATGCTCGGTTCCAATGACTGCAAAAAGAAGTTCTCATATTCATCAATGGACATAGCGGGCGAGATGCAGATCATGCTCGAAAAGATACAGTCTTACAACCGTTTCAGATGCAGTGACAGGATCAGGGTGATCCTTGTCTCGCCTCCGCATGTTGCAGACTCCATTAAGGATTCCTGGCTCGGTGACAGCTTCGGTTTCGAGAATGCCGTAAAGCTTTCAAAGGAGCTTTCGCCCTGGTATAAGCAGCTTGCGGACATGTACGGCTGCACGTTTGTTGACGCCGCGGAATACGTTAAGGTGAGCGATGCTGACGGCATTCACATGGACGGCAGCGCGCAGCAGAAGCTCGGCAAGGTTCTTGCGGATACGGTCCTTAAGTCAGCTGAATAACCCGTAAGCCGGACGCAGAATTGAAAACCCCGCATTTTACTGCGGGGCGGGGGGATAGGGATTATATGGAATGGATTGTGATTACTTTATTGCACCCTGGAAGTTGACCCTGATCGTTGCGAGGGCGACTGTCATCTTGACTCTGTTCAAGAGGTCCTTGCGGATAACTCTGATCTTTCCTGCTTTCTTGCTGTTTATAAACTTCATGTCATTGTCTCCTTTTCGAATCTGCTGTCCGTGTTGATGGCTATATTGTTGCAGGAGCAAAGGCACAAACCAATCACCAATGTCGCATCAAAGTGATGCTTAACCGACAAATGCGTATGCAGTTGTTGATTTACGGAAACAAATAAAAGAGAATAAGGCATGTACGTTTATATTGCATACAGGAATCTGAAACAATACTTTTCGCAGGAAAACGGCTTCGGCGGTGTACCGGTCAATCACGATTACAGATTCATCGAAGATGTCCTTGGCAAGTGCACAGGCGAACACGGGGGGATCATATGGAATTCGATCAGTTGGTAAAACGCATAAACGAGTTGAGCAGGAAATCAAAGACTGAGGGCCTCACGCCTTCGGAAAAAGAGGAGCAGACAAAACTGCGCAATGAATACAGGGCTTTGGTCGTAGGCAACCTGTTTTCACAGTTGAACGGAATCAAGGTCAAGCACCCGGACGGGACTATCACTGAACTTAAGAAGAACAAAGGCGAATTCTGATCAGTTACGGCGGGAACTTCCGCCGTTATCTATGCCTGCTGATTATACTGTCAGTATAAAAAGTAATGTCTTAATTGTATTGATAGTGTATTCATTTCGGCAGCGCCATCCTATACAATCAGGACAGTAGTTCATATACTTTCGTTCAGTGTTGTTGGAAGGTGCGTTATGAAGAAAGCAGTTATAGTCATTTTATCAGCATTATTGGCCGTATTTGCCGGAGCGGTCTTCAGCATGGTCGCCCACAGTCTGGCAAACAGCCGGAACAGCGGCTCAGACGGCTTGATCCCGATCGAAAAGATCAGCGGAATAAATACCAAAGCGACATTAAAGCACGGCAGCAAAGTAATGAACGGATACCATTTTCCGTTCGATGACAACGGTATAAGATGTCACTGCATGAGGGGCGGTATGGATATTGACGTGAACAACAGTGAAGTAATTCAAACCGGTCTTCCCGTCAGGGACATTTCGATAATCGACGTTTACGGAGACAAGTGTACGATCACCTTTATATGTTCTGACGATCACGAACGTTATGCAGAGTACGACTATCCGCTGGCAAATCTCAATTACGACAAAGCTATAGTTGAGAAGGCAGATGACGGGATCAAAACAGAATTCTACGGCTCAAGATATACGCTTAAGAAAAACAGTTTTTGGGGATAACACACATGAATAATGAACTTGCGGGAAACATAAGAAGATTCAGAAAAGAACGCGGCCTTACGCAGGAGAAGCTTGCCGAGGTGTTCGGCGTGACCGTCGGCGCTGTCCATAAGTGGGAGGCGGGGATCTCGACTCCGGATCTTTCCCTGATAATCGGGATGGCGGATTTTTTCGATACGTCCCTTGATGTGCTCGTTGGCTTTGAAGCGCGTGACAACAGGACACACGCGCTCGCTGCCCGCATAAGGAAGATGGCATACGAAATGGATCCTAACGGCCCCTCAGAGGCTGAGAAGGCCCTTAAAAAGTATCCGAATAACTTTTCGATAGTTTTCGAGTGCGCGCTGCTCTACGGCGTGTACGGCATCAACCCCACGAACAATAAGTATCTTAGGCGTTCTAGGGAACTCTTTGAAAGGACGCTAACGCTCATCTCGCAGAACACGGATCCCGCGATCAATGAGACGGTCATCTATGCCCAGCTCGCAATAGTGAATCAGGCCATGGGCGACACAGCCAAGGCTCTTGAGATCTGCAAGGCGCATAACGCGGGCGGAACGTTTGACATCAGGATAGGGCAGATCCTTGCGCAGTCGTCCGAATACAAGGATGCGGATGTTTACTTTTCGAACGCGATGGTCAAGCTTGCCGGAGACAAGCTGAAGCTGATAACCGGAAAGATAATGTGCGCGGTCGGAAACAAAGACTATGAAGAGGCAAGAGCGCTGATAGACGCGGGCCTCAAGGATAACGCCGTTTACAGAAGGAGTGAGAGCCCCTGCGTCCTCGATAAGTACGACAGTTTCTACCTTACGGCGCTTGCCTTTATCGAGCTTAAGGACGGAAGCAAAAAGAAGGCTTCCGACTGCCTTAAGAAAGCAAAAAAGACCGCGGAAAGATTCGACAAGGCCCCTGATTATGACGTAAGGAACATCCGTTTCATCGATATAAACGAGAGTCTCAAGCTTCACGATACGATGGGAAAGACATGCATGGAGACCATTGATAATTGCATTAAAGCGTTTAAGTCTTCTGAACTGGAAAAGCTGTGGAAGACATTGAAGTAAAGGGTTTTAGGAGGCATATCCGGAGAAGTACACATGACAGCTGATCCTCAGGAATGTCTTCTGATAATGTAATCCGGCATGACGGCGTCTTTGTTGCGTTCCCATTCTTCGCCGTTGAAGCTGTAGCAGATGCATCCGGTGTCTGAAGACTGTATCCACAGGTTGTAGTTGTCATACTCCCAGCAGATGCCCCAGAAATCACTCGCCCTGCAGGGCTTAAAAGAGCATACGCGTATGTTGTTTCTGGTCGTGATTTCTATGAGGATCATGCCGCTGCTTTGTACCGTGCATTCGGCGTAGTATTTCTTGTCGTAGGTGTAGGTCCGCTCTGTCGTAAAGCTGCCGTAGTCTTTTTCCTTACTCTTTTTGTCGTCTTCTCTGACCTTTTCGAGGATGGGATGCCAGTATTCCTGCATGTCTTCGGGCAGCTCAATATAGTAGTAGCCTATCTCGTCATCCTTGCTCCTTGAGCCCATGCAGAGCACGAAAAAGTAAAGTTTGGAGTTATATTCAAAGACCGAAACGCTGCTGTACCTGTCTTTTTCCATGCCATCATAGAGGACCTTGATGTTTATCTCGGAACGGTCGATCTTCTCAAACTCGCCAGGCTTTTCGCGGCTGTCGATCTTAAGGCTGCACTCGTCAAGATGATACTTGAGGTAGTTCGGGTTATACGATTCGCGCAGATTAAACAGCTCTATGAATTCTTCCTTGTCGAAAACAGTGTCGGTCATGACCTTGTTCTTGGAAAACTGGGCATTATTGCCAATGCGGAATTCGCATTGAATGTCGCCTTCGATATTATCGATCCTGAGTTCCGATGACGGCAGCCTGAAAGAGCATCCTGTCAGAAGGCCGAGCGATAAGACAATAAGGATCAATCCTGTTAATCTTTTCTTTATCATAAAACGTACCTATCCTTCTATTCCTTGCCGTACATTATACTCCTGTTTTCTGAGGATATACGGACACCGGTATCCGGGCAGGCGCCTGATCAGGAATTCAATGTTAGAATAATATGGCATGGATTGTCAGGGGGATTTATATGAGAAGATCTGAACTTAAACTGAAGATGGCTGTCATCATGCTGCTGGCAATGGTCTTTGCCGTGTGCGGATGCCGGCATGATCATAACGGAGGCGGCGGGCTCCTTACCGGAAAGAAGGACCTG
>JAIKZM010000203.1 GCA_024682215.1 Saccharofermentans sp.
CGCAAGATAAGGAAATCTCCAGATGTTGCCGAGTCCTACGGCGCTTCCCGCAGCGGCCAGTATGAACCCCAGTGTGCCTGTGAAAGTATCTCTCTTTTTGCTCATGTTCCGTATCCTTCGACGAGGGCTTTCAGGACTTCGTAGCGTTCCTTCTTCTCTGCCTTCGCGAAATGTATCTCCCTCTTTTGTGGATATTTGTCATCGTAAACCAGTGTCTTCGCCTCTTCCCCGAACTGCTCGGACGTCAGGTCGAACCTGGCATCCCCTATGACGTTATAGCAGTGAAAAGTGCCGCCTTCCCTGGGTATGCCGTATACCTCGCCCCCGAAAAGATCCTGCACGAGAAAAGCCGTGATGGAACACTGTCCGCATGTCTTGTTTTCCAAAGACCAGAGATGCTGCAGCCTCGGAGCACATGTCTCCACTCGCCAGAGCCCGTCGGAAAGCGCATCGTAAAGATCCGCGGCAGACTTAAGCCACGCAGGCGCGCCCTCCAGAGGCTTCACCGATGAGGCTGCCTCCCAGCCGTAAAACTTATATTCCTTCACTTCAAGAAAACCCCGCAAAATGATCCCGCCGTCAGACGGGCATACTGATTATAACACGCAGTATATTTGAGTGAGCAGTATTTCCGAGCGATTTCCGCACAAGTGAGCAAAGCGAACGCGGAGGACCTAGCGAGGAGATGCTGCTCACTCATTCAAACATCTTGCGGTCGCTGCCCTGTTTTTCGAAATCGGTTCCGCCTTCGATCTCTTCTTCATCAGCCTCGGGCTTCGCGGTAATGAAATCGAACCTGTTCTTTTCGCCGTAGTTCCATCCTGAATCAACAGGCACGAAATCCATGGTCGTCTCATAAGCTTCCGTCGGATAGGACGGATCGAAATACTGAAGGTAGCTCTGTTCTTTATCAAGAGAGTGATTGTCGCTCTCCGAGAACTTTTCCATTCCGCGCTTCTCAACACCTATGAGGATCCTCGGGAGCATTCTCGTCAGGAATATTATCAGCAGTATTGCCAGCGCGATCAGGGCAAGTCCCGTAAGAGGGCTTTCGAGCAGGAAATTCAGAGTCTGGTAGTGGAACAGGAACGGCAGACCGAAGCAGAAGAGCAGTGCCGGCAGGCCGTAAAGGAAGCCGCGGAGGGCTTCGTTTGCCGTGATAGTCTTCATCTTTGCGCGCTTCTTGGTACGGTCAAATGTCTCCCATCCCTTTGCATAAGGGAATTCGCCCGATACCTTTCCGGTTTGGCCGTTTACTATGTACTGGTACCTGATGCCATTATATTCAAGAGTCAGGAACCAGACGGGCAGCAGCGCATACTTTATCGTCTGGTTGCTGTATCTCGTCCTGCTTGCCTTGTAATCCGGCGTAAACTTGTCGTAGCCCAGATCTAACGTATGGGATACCTCAAGTGCATATTTGTCCAGACGGCGGTAGATCTTATCGGTCATGTCGAGGGGCTGCTCGTCGTATTTCTCTGCAAAATAGCCCTGCAGGTATTCAGGCCTGAAAGGAACGAGCTCCGTGTAATCGAATGGCTCAGCCGCCGACATGAGCCTGTCGGGGAGCTTCTTTTCGCCGTCGAAAGGAATGTCCTTAAGTCTGAATTTCGCCTTGGCGTAGATCCTCATGGAATAGTTCTCGCCGCCAGGGCTCATGTAATCTGACGAACCGTAGACATGGTCAGCTGTTTTTCCGTTGCTTGCCACACCGTTAAGGCGCGCTTCAACTTCCGAGCTGATTATCCAGGTCGGAACGTAAAGGCCTGTCATCTTGGAAAGGACTTCATCATTTATGTAGTTCTTCGGCAGGTGCGCGACTTCTTCGCAATGCTCCTTGAAAAGGCTTACCGCCTTGTCTTTGCCGAACGCAAACGGAATGATGTAATCGGGCCTGAACTCTCGCGTGAGCCTTCTGGTGACGAGCGCGGGCGATCCGCAGAACGCGCAGAAAGTCGCGGAAGTATTCTCGTCGGTGACGATCTGTGCGCCGCATGAATTGCATACGATCTCGTGGCGCCTCTTGTCGTCATCGCTCATCTCTGTCTTTCCGTCGTAATCCTTTTCGGGATTTGCTAGCGCGAAAGAGCCCGTGCGGTCAAGCGTCTCAGGGTCAAATACCGAGCCGCAGTTCCCGCACATCAGCGCGCTGTGTTCCGTGTCGTAGAAAAGGTTTGAACCGCAGTTTGCGCACTTTTTCGAATCCGCCGAAAACGATGCCGGATCCGATGTGTCAAACCTGGTCTGATCTTTCTTTGCCTCATCCCAGATAGCCATAAAATACCCCTTTTAATCTACCCTTTTATCCCTAATTCACTTATTCATCTGTATCGCGAGCATCGTCAGGTCGTCGAACTGCATCGCGTCGCCGACAAAGCCCTTTACCGCATTCTTCATGTGATCGAGTATTATCTCCGGAGGAGCGTCCTTTGCATTGTTCAGGTGCTTTAGAGCCCTTGTGGCGCCGAACATCTCATCTTCGGAATTCGTTGCCTCAACGAGACCGTCGGTGTAAAGAAACAGCGTGTCACCCTTTTCGAGTTTTATTTCGTACTCGGTGTAAGTCATGTCTTCCATGCCTCCGATGACGAAACCGTGCTTGTCCTTCAGCACTTCAAATCCACCGTTTCCCTTCTTGATAAATGGATACTCGTGGCCTGCGCTCGCGGCGGTGATCTTTCCTTCTGAGATCGTAAGTATGCCGACCCAGACTGTGACGAACATGTCGGCCTGG
>JAIKZM010000205.1 GCA_024682215.1 Saccharofermentans sp.
GCAACGTCAAATGAGACCGAAGCTTCAAGTGAAACAACAACTGCCGAAGAGACAAAGGCGGGAAAAGATGTTCTGGTTGTATATTTTTCGGCGACCGGAACTACAAAAGATGTTGCGGAGAAGATCGCATCGATCACGAACGGCGACCTTTATGAGATAAAGCCAGCAAAGCCTTACAGCGATGCTGACCTGAACTGGAACGACAAGAAGAGCCGCACGACAAAAGAACAGAACGACAAGAAATCACGTCCAGAGATCGCAAGCGGGACCGTTGACTTAAGCGGTTACAAGACAATCTATATCGGTTATCCGATCTGGTGGGGAGAAGAGCCCAGGATCCTGGATACTTTCGTAGAGAGCTATAAGTTTGACGGCATAAAGATGATCCCGTTCTGTACCTCTGCAAGCAGCGGAGTCGGCAGAAGCGACAAGAACCTTGCCGAAAGAGCCGGAACCGGCGACTGGCAGAAAGGAAAGAGATTCGGCGCGGGAGCTTCTGAAGGTTCGATCCGTTCGTGGATAGAAGGTCTTAACTGAAAAAAAGGAGGGCGCATCATGGCAGATACGAAGAACAACCGGGTCAGGCTGGCAGTCGATATTTCCATGACCGTCCTTCTGCTCTGCCTGATGGCATATCAGGTCACGGGTGAAGCGTTTCATGAGTGGCTGGGTATATCGATGACGGTCGTACTGATCGTTCACAACATACTTAACAGGAAGTGGTACTCATCACTTTTCAAGGGCAGATACACGGCTTACCGTGTCGTCTCGACCATAGTGAACACACTGCTTTTGGCTTCCATCGCGCTTACCGCGGTGTGCGGCATAAGCATGAGCTCACACGCGGTGCCTTTCATGTATGGGCTGCTTCCGATAGCGTTCGCAAGGCAGTTTCACCTGTCGATGTCATTCTGGTCCTTCATCCTGATGGGATATCATCTTGGACTTCACCTGCCCGCCATGACGGCAAAGGTCAAGCCGTCCAAAGCGGTTAAGATCATCCTTAACGTAATATTCTTCTTCATAGCGGGCACGGGACTTTGCATGTTCCTGAAAAACGGCATTTCGGGGTACATCTTTTTCAGAACGCCTTTTGCGATGTTCGATTACGATAAGGCCGGGATTATCGTATTTCTCGAAAACGTTGCGGTGCTCTTCTTTTTCGCTTTCGCGGGAGCAAACACCGTAAGACTTATCAAGGCAGCCGGCGCAAAACAAAAAAGGTAAAAGACATTTCATTACCGGTGATCTTCATGCGAGAGCGTTCCTTGCAGGAGACGTATACGCAAACATCAGAATGGGAAAATAATCTTTTCCGGGCGGCTCTTATATTATCGGAATAAGTATCTGCAAATTATCATGTGGGGAGTATATAATTAAGAAATCTTGACAAGCTGTGCTTGCATTAAATATGAGGAGGAAGGATCGTATGAAACTGAAACGTTTATTGGCCAGTTTTGTTGCTATGGCTATGACCGTAGGAATGATGTCTTCTTTAGTATTGGCTGATGAGGCGGAGAACACACCGGAAGAAACGGTTGCTGAACAGGCCGCTGAACCCGAAGAAAAAGAGACCAAGAAGCCCGCGGCAAAAGAAACTGAAAAACCTGAGGAAAAGAAGCCGGCTGAGACAAAGGCAGAAGAGCCTGAAGAGACAGCTAAGGAAACGGAACCCTCCGAGTCTGAAGAAAAAGAGCCCGCTGAGACTTCCAAGGAAACATCGGAAAAACAGCCTGAAGAGACAAAGGGAGCTGAGCCTGAAGAAGAGGTATCGGCTGAAACAGCAGAGGAAACAGAACCTTCAGAGACAGAGGACAAAGAGCCTGCTGAAACAGAAACTGAAGAACCTGCCGGCGAATCAGAGGCTGCTGAAGCTGATGTTCCTTCTGAAGAAGACAGTCAAGATGCAAAGAATGCAATTACCGGCACATATGCAAATCTGAAATGGTCGCTTGATGAAAGCAAGGGAGTGCTTACTATAAGTCCTGCTAAAGCCAAGAGCAAGGCACCCATGCCCACTACTTCCAACACAGGATATCCTTGGTATGCATATAAGAGCCAAATAAAGAAGGTAGTCATAGCCAAGGGAGTAACCTCAATTGGTGATAATGCTTTCTATTCTTATACTGCACTTACAAGTGCGACGATAGCAGGAACTGTAGCTACGATCGGTGAATGGGCTTTTGAGGAATGCAACAATCTTAAATCAGTTTCGCTCGCATCCGGCATTAAGATCATTGGAAAGGGTGCTTTTAATGAATGTGAAAACTTAACATCTGTCGTTATCCCTAAGACAGTTACCGAGATCCGTCAAGCTGCATTTGAAGATTGCTACAATCTCAAATCCGTTTCTTTTTCAAACGGTTTGAAATCGATCGGAGAATATGCGTTTGCCTATTGCTACAGTTTGACAAAGATCGTCATTCCGAAGACTGTAGCTACGATCGGTGAAGGCGCATTTTGCGAATGTTATAATCTTGTCAGTGTTACGATCAAAGGTGCAAAAGAAATCGGGTACGAGGCATTCTATTACTGCAGATCTCTTAAAAACCTTTCCATTACAGGTAAATCACTTAAGATCGGAAATTCTGCTTTTTCTGAGTGCACTCTACTCAGGAATCTTACACTCAAAGGTGTGAAAGAGATCAATAGATATGCATTTGCATACTGCTGTTGCCTCAAGGGTGTTGTGATTCCCAGCGGCACAACTGTAATCGGTGATTCGGCATTTTATGAATGCACTTACCTTGACAGTGTTTCGATCCCCGGAACTGTAAAGAAAATTGATGATAATGCTTTTAAGAATTGCACTTACCTTACGACGGTTAAGATCGGATATGGTGTGGAAGAGATAGGCGAAGACGCATTCTATGAGGATAATTATATTCAGTCAATATCGATCCCAGGCAGCGTCAAAACGATCGGAGAATATGCATTTTGTAATTGTTATTACGCCAAGAGCATTACGATCGGCTATGGTGTAGAAAAAATCGGACAATATGCTTTTGATGACTGTGATAGCGTTATTGCATTAATTGTTCCCAGCAGCGTGAAGTCTTTATCAAGCTATGCTTTTAACAGCATGAATGATATTAATACTGTCAGTATTGATGAGGAACTTTATAATTCTAATAAAAATGCATTCACTAACTGCTCTGTAAACGAATGGATCTGGCTGAAAGAAAACCCGGCTAAGATTACCGGCAAGACTGCAAAGGTCAAGGCGAAAAAGGTTAAGAAGAAGGCTGTAACCGTAGCGGCTTCCAAGGTCTACAAAGTTTTACCTTCATCAGGAGTCAATGCCTTCAAGGTATCCGGCAGCAAGAAGCTCACGGTAAACAAAGCTAACGGCAGCATTACCGTTAAAAAGAAGACAAAGAAGGGAACCTATAAGATCAAGGTGAAAGTAATGTCGACAGGCAATGCACAGTACAAGGCATCCGACTGGAAGACGGTAACAGTCACGATCAAGGTCAAGTAAGATCCATTTAGTTTAAGTCAACACGAGAGGCTGTCTCATCCGATGAGGCAGCCTTTTTGGAGTCAGATGGTTCAATGACTTCGCAGACCAGTCCGCTGATTGAGCAACTTAAAGTGATGGCATAAGCGAAATTATTTGCGCAGCGCCGAAAAAAGACCGCCTTCTTTGTACGTGAAGACGGTCTTTATGTTTGCGCTCGAATTATGGGGTTATTTGTTCGGATCCCCTACGGCCTGCCGGAAGAAGTCGGAACCGACCATATTCTTGCAGTATTTGATCTTGTTGCTGACAATGCTCTTTACCTGCTGGACATAGCCTTCAGGGATCTGGGTATTTGCATCCTTGGGCGTGAATTCGCCTTTGGCGCTCAGGTAAGTACCCAGGTCTGTCTTCCAGTCGTAGTTGAGGTTGAATGCCAGAGGCATTGAATCAGAGAATACATCACGTCCCGGAAGGAGTCTTGAGTCATACTTGATGCCGAAAAGGTTCATCAGGGTAGGAAGTATGTCAAGGCTCGTGGTA
>JAIKZM010000005.1 GCA_024682215.1 Saccharofermentans sp.
ATCAAGCCCATGATCTCCAAGCTCCGTGAAGCTTTAGAAGAAGGAGAATCATAATATGCGCTGCAAACTCGTGGAAGGCACAAAAGAAAACCTGAAGAGTACAGTCGAAAAGCTCGGTATCAGGGGCAAGATGGACTTAAAGCCCGTCATCGAAACTGTACAGGCAGTAATCGACAACATCAGGGAGAACGGCGACAAAGCGCTTCTCGGTTACACAGAGAAGTTTGACGGTGTAAAGCTCGAGGCTGAAGGCCTCAGAGTCACCGATGAGGAGATCGCCAAGGCAAGATCTGAAGTAGATCCCAAGATCCTTGAAGTCATGGAGAAAGCCGCTGCCAATATCAGGAGATTCCACGAGCATCAGAAAGAGCAGGGCTTCATGGCCGATAACGGCAAGGGCGCGCAGGTCGGCGTAAGGGTAAGACCGATCACTACTGCGGGAATCTATGTTCCCGGCGGAACGGCACCTCTTCCGTCAACGGTACTCATGGATGTTATCCCTGCTTCTGTCGCAGGCGTTAAGAGAATAGTTTTCGCGACACCGCCGAGAAAGGACGGAACGATCGCACCGGTGATCCTCGCCGCCGCATCTATTGCAGGAGCTACCGAGATCTACAGGATGGGCGGAGCCCAGGCGATCGCTGCGATGGCCTACGGTACTGAGACGATCCCCAGAGTCGACAAGATCTGCGGTCCCGGAAACATCTATGTCAACACGGCGAAGAGACTGGTCTACGGACAGGTCGACATCGACATGTTCGCAGGTCCTTCGGAGATCCTTATAATCGCCGATGATTCCGCAAACCCGGAATTTGTTGCGGCTGACATGCTCTCCCAGGCAGAACACGACAAGATGGCTTCGGCTATCGTTCTTACCGATTCGAGAGAACTTGCCGAAAAGGTACTTGAAGCTGTAGACAGAAGATCCGATGCAGCAGAGAGAAACGCGATACTTGAGAAATCACTTGCGGATTACTGCGCGATCATCGTCTGCGACAGCCTTGATACGGCAGTCGGATTCTCCGAGGAGATCGCTCCCGAGCACCTTGAGCTTTGCGTAAAAGATTCCGAAAAGTTCTCTGAGAAGATCAATAACTGCGGTGCGATGTTCCTCGGAAACTGGACACCTGAGCCTCTCGGAGATTATTTCGCAGGACCCAACCACACGCTCCCGACTTCCGGAACCGCAAGGTTCTTCTCGCCTCTTAACACAGGCGACTTCTACAAGAAGATGAGCGTTATCAATTACAGCCGCGAGGCACTTCTTGACGTTTACAAGGATGTTGCCGCATTCGCGGACAGCGAGGGTCTGACATGTCACGCGGCAGCCGTCAGATCCAGATTCGAGGAATCATGAGCAAATACTGGAATAAAACGATAAATGAGACCACTCCCTATGTTGCGGGCGAGCAGCCCAAGGCAGGGGAGAAGGTCATAAAACTCAATACCAACGAGAACCCTTTTCCACCGTCACCTGCGGTAAACAAGGCAATCGCGGAGTTTGACACGGCAACGCTCAGGCTCTATCCGGACACCAACGCGACTCCGATAGTCAATGCAGTTGCTGCCGTTGAGAACGTCAAGCCTTCACAGGTCTTTGTCGGAAACGGTTCTGACGAAGTCCTGGCGCTCTGCTTCCAGACGTTCTTCGAAAAAGAATGCGATACGGACCTTCCGGTGCTGACTCCTGAGTTTTCGTACAGTTTCTACCCTGTCTACGAAGAGTTCTACAGGATCAGATCAAAGAAGATCCCGCTTCGTGAAGACTACAGACTTGAGCCTTCAGATTACATAGGAGTTCCCAACTGCGGTATCGCTATAGCGAATCCGAATGCTCCAACTTCAAGAGCCATCTCTCTCGATGACATCGCGAAGATCTGCGAAGCAAACCCTGATTCAGTCGTCCTGATCGATGAGGCTTATGCATATTTTGAAGAGGAGTACGAGACCGCGGTATCACTGCTCCCGAAATATCCGAACCTCTGCATTGTAAGGACTACTTCCAAGTCTTACAGTCTGGCAGGTCTGCGCATCGGTTACGCGATCGCCTCGGAGGAGCTGATCGAGGGTATCTTAAGGGCAAGAGATTCTTTCAACTCATACCCGATCGACAGGCTCGCGCAGGTAATAGGCGCAGCAGCCATAAGTGATGTTGAATATCACAGTAAATGCAGGGAAGACCTTATCAGGATCAGGAAATATACTGCGGATGAACTCAAAAAGCTTGGTTTCACGATGCCGGATTCTTCCGCAAACTTCCTTTTCGCAAAGCCTCCTGTATGCATTGATGCAGAAACGTTATATAAAAATCTGCGTGCAAAGGGTATACTTGTAAGGTATTTTAAAACGCCCGGGATCAACGATCACCTGCGTATCTCGATCGGAACGCAGGAAGAGATGGAAGAGTTCATCAGGAACGTCAAGGAGGAGACCGCTAATGTCACGAACAGCTGAGATCGCAAGAAAGACAAAGGAAACCGACATAAAGGTCAGGATAGAACTTGACGGAACCGGCGCATATGACATTGATACCGGCATCGGTTTTTTCGATCACATGCTGTCAGCTCTCTCCAAGCACTCGGGTATCGACATGGATATCAAGTGTGTTGGTGACCTGAACGTTGATGCACATCATTCCGTAGAGGATGTCGGTATCGTTCTGGGACAGGCTGTAGCTCAGGCTCTCGGTGATAAGGTCGGCATCAGGCGTTTCGGCTCCAGCGCGATCCCGATGGACGAGGCGCTCGGAAAGGCCATAATCGACATTTCGGGAAGACCTTTCATCGTATTTGAAGCCGAATTTGCAGGTGACATGTGCGGTGAGATGGACACACAGCTTTTCGAGGAGTTCTTCAGGAGCTTTGCGTTCAACGCGGGCATCACCCTGCACATCAGCGCTCCCTACGGCGTTAACGATCACCACAAGGCTGAAGCAATGTTCAAGGCTCTTGCGCGTGCGCTCAGGATGGCTGTTGAAGAGGATCCGAGGTTTGCGGGTCAGGTTGTCTCGACTAAAGGTGCTTTATAATTTTATCGGAGGATATATAAATGCTTATTAAGGATACTGATTTTATCGATCAGCCGATGCTCTCCAAGGGCAAGGTAAGGAACATCTACGATCTCGGAGATTCTCTGCTTCTCGTAGTAACAGACAGGATCTCGGCTTTCGACGTTATCTTCGATGAACTTATCCCGGACAAGGGAAGAGTTCTTTCATCGATCTCGGAATTCTGGTTCGATTTCACCAAGGACATCATCCCGAACCATGTCATCACGACAGATGTTTCCAAGTATCCTATGGGATTTGACAAGTACAAGGAAGAACTCCAGGGAAGATCGATGCTCGTCAAGAAGGCTCAGATGCTTCCTGCGGAGTGCATCGTAAGAGGCTACCTCGAAGGCAGCGCTCTCAAGGAATACAAAAAGTCCGGCACGGTCGGCGGCATCAAGATGCCTGAGGGAATGCTCCAGGGCGACAAGCTCCCAGAGCCTCTTTTCACGCCCTCAACCAAGGCTGACGAAGGCCACGACATCAACATTACTTATAATCAGCTCGTAGATCTCATCGGCGAGGCTGATGCTTCAGCTTTGAGAGACGCTTCTCTTGCTCTCTATAAAAAGGTTTCCGAGTTCGCACTCACTAAAGGACTCATCCTTGCGGATACAAAGTTCGAGTTCGGCAAGATCGACGGAGTTCTCACCGTATGCGACGAGATGTTCACACCTGACTCTTCAAGATTCTGGGATGCAGCAGAGTATGAACCCGGACATGCGCAGAAGAGCTTCGACAAGCAGTTCCTCAGAGAGTGGCTTGAGACACTCGACTGGGATAAGACATATCCCGCTCCCCATCTCCCGCAGGAGATCATCGACAAGACCGCAGATAAGTACCGCGAGTGCTATTCACGTATAACAGGAAAGGAAATCTGATCCTTTGATTGCAATAATCGATTACGGCATGGGCAATCTCGGCTCCGTCGCGAAAGCCCTTAAATATCTCAATTACGATTCGGTCATTACGAGTGATCCGAATGTGATATCAGCAGCGTCGGGAGTCATTCTTCCCGGCGTCGGCGCTTTTGCGCCCGCCATGGAGAACCTGAGGAACAAGGGGCTGGACAATGTCATAATCGAATCCGCATACAGCGGAAAGCCTTTCCTCGGCATCTGTCTCGGAATGCAGCTCCTGATGGAAGGATCGCAGGAAGGCCTGAACCTCGCCTTTTCCATGGGCGAATATGTCAGCGGCCTTGGAATCATTCCCGGAAAGGTGAGAAAGTTCAATACAGAGGGACTCAAAGTTCCCCAGATCGGCTGGAACAGGCTTGTTGACTGCAAAGGCTCTCTCCTTAACGAAGGCGACTACGTCTACTTCGTTCATTCGTATTACTGCATTCCCGAGCATAAGGATGATGCGGCAGGTTATGCGGAGTACGGTATCAAGTACTGCTGTGCTCTCGAGCATGACAATGTTTTCGCTACACAGTTCCACCCGGAGAAGAGCGGCGAGGCCGGACTCCAGATCCTGAATAAATTTGCGATGAGGACCAGACAATGATCATATTGCCCGCAATCGACCTGATCGGAGGGAAGTGCGTCCGTCTCAGACAGGGAAGATACGATGACGTCACCGTTTATAACGATTCACCTCTTGATCAGGCATTCATGTTCAAGGAAGCAGGTGCCACCTGGATCCATGTGGTTGACCTGGATGCAGCAAAGAGCGGTGTTCCCGAAAACCATGAGATCATCAGGGAGATCGCCGTAAAGACCGGACTTAAGGTAGATACCGGCGGCGGGATCCGCAATATGGATACTCTCGCAAAGTGGATCGAGGAATACGGCGTTTCAAGAGCGGTTCTCGGAACTGCAGCCGTTAAGAATCCCGAATTCACTAGACTAGCCATCGAAAGATTCGGGGAGAAGGTCGCCATCGGCATCGATGCGCATGACGGTTTCGTTTCCGTTGACGGATGGACTTCGGATTCAGAGCTCAGGGCTGTTGATTTTGCCCTTAAGTGCAAAGAGATCGGTGCAAAGACGGTAGTATTCACCGATATCTCCAGAGACGGAATGCTCACAGGTCCTGCTGTTGAGGCTACGAAAGAAATGGTAGAGAAGACGGGACTTGATGTGATCGCTTCAGGCGGGATCGGTTCTGATTCCGATGTTGAACTTATAAAAACATCCGGCTGTGCCGGCGTAATCATCGGCAAGGCCATATATGAAGGAAAGGTGGATCTGGCAAAGTGCTTACGAAACGTATAATCCCGTGTCTCGATGTCAAGGACGGACGTGTCGTAAAGGGTGTAAACTTCGTATCCTTAAGGGATGCGGGCGACCCTGTTGAATGCGCAAGAACATACAACATGTCAGGCGCTGACGAACTGGTCTTCCTTGATATCACCGCCACACTTGAATCACGCGATACCACGGTCGACATGGCCCGCCGCGTAGCCGAGCAGGTATTCATACCGTTTACGGTAGGCGGAGGAATCCGCACATGCGAGGACATCCAGGCACTTCTCAATGCAGGTGCTGACAAGGTCTCTCTCAATTCCGCAGCCGTAAAGGATCCGGATTTCGTTAAGAGGGCTGCCGAAAAGTTCGGTTCGCAGTGCATAGTTGCCGCCATCGACGTTAAGTCCAGGGAAGGCGATGACAGATTTCCTTCAGGATATGAAGTGGTAATTGCAGGCGGAACCAAGCCCACCGGACTTGATGCGCTTGAATGGGCAAAGAAGGCGGTTTCGCTCGGAGCAGGAGAGATCCTCCTTACGTCCATGGATAAGGACGGAACAAAATCAGGTTATGACAACAAGATCACATCAATGATCTCGGAAGCAGTAAGCGTACCTGTCATTGCCTCCGGCGGAGCAGGAAACCTCAAGGATTTTGAGGATGCAGTCATATACGGAAAAGCTGATGCAGTACTTGCAGCAAGCCTTTTTCACTTTGGCGAGATAGAAATAAGCGATCTCAAGGATTATCTTGCCTCCAAGGGTATCCCCGTAAGGGAAATGCCCAAGACCCTTTACATGTGGGCAAACATGAAGAAGAACAGCGATGGCCTCGTTCCCGCCATCACGCAGGATGCGGTTACCGGCGAAGTACTTATGATGGCTTATATGAACTATGAAGCTTTCAGGATGACAGAAGAGACAGGCTACATGCACTATTATTCAAGATCCAGAAAGTGCCAGTGGAAGAAGGGCGAGACATCAGGTCATGTCCAGAAAGTGATAAGTGCTTCGATAGACTGCGACCGCGATACGCTCCTTTACAAGATCGAACAGACCGGAGCCGCATGCCACACAGGAAACAGATCCTGTTTCTACACACCGGTTAATGAATGGGATTATCTGAAAGACAATAAAGAAGAATAAGGAGAACATGAAATGGACATCATGAGAGAGCTTTACAGTGTAGTTACCGACAGGAAGGCAAATCCGGTCGAGGGTTCATACACAAACTATCTTTTCGACAAGGGTACGGACAAGATCTCAAAGAAAGTCGGCGAGGAGGCTGTAGAGGTAGTTATCGCCGCTTCACAGCGCGACCGCAAGGCTACGATCCAGGAAATCGCGGATCTTCAGTACCATCTTCTCGTGCTGATGGTCGACAGGGGCATCACGATCGATGATGTCGATGCTGAGCTCAGATCTCGCAGAAGTTAACATATTGTTGACTTTCTTGGGGGTGCTGTGATACAATCTTTTCGCTAACCCGCAAGGGGGTTTTTTAGTTTGCGCGGATAACGGCGCTAAGGAACCCTGAAAAGCAAGGAAACAAAAGGTTTCGGAGGTATTAGGACCATGGCAAAGGCCGGTGCTCGTGATAAGCTGACACTTGCATGCACAGAGTGCAAGCAGAGAAATTATCAGACATACAAGAACAAGAAGAACAACACAGAAAGGCTTGAACTCAAGAAGTACTGCCCTTTCTGCCGCAAGCATACCATTCACAGGGAATCTAAATAATCCCGAGGGACTTTTAAGATGGCTGACAAAAAGGGAAATATTTTCCAGCGCCTCGCTAAAGGTTTTACCGACGTTGTAGCGGAGCTGAAGAGAGTCACATGGCCCACAAAGGACAAGCTCGCGAAGACATCCGCGGTTGTTCTCCTGGTTATTGCATTTTTCGCTGTTTATCTTACGATAATCGGATCCGGCGGACGCTGGGTTCTCGATAAGATCGGTTTCTACAACATCGTAGAGACTACTGCGGCATCAACCGAGGCAACGACAGGGGCATCAGAGACTACAGCTGCTGCAGAGACAACGGCTGCTTCTGAGACCACAGCTGCTACAGAGTCAAGCGCAGGCTAAGGGACCAGAGATATTTAGGAGTTATATAAATGCCGGATAACAATGAAGCTAAGTGGTACATAATCCATACCTTCGGCGGATACGAGAAGAAGGTTAAGACTTCAATTGAAAACTACGCAAGGGCCCAGGGGATGGAAGAGATCATCCAGCAGGTCTATCTGCCTACAGATATCGTGGTTGAGACGAAGAACGGCAAGCGTAAGGAAGTTGAGAAGCTCAGATTTCCCAACTATCTGTTCCTGAAGCTTGTTTACGGCAATAACGAGAAGGTCGACAAGGACCTCTGGTACAAGATCCGCAACACAAACGGTGTTACAGGATTTGTTGCACCTGATCCCAACAAGCCGTCCCCGATGACGGAAGAGGATCAGATCAAGATGGGTCTCATCGTTCCTACGAGCGTTGAGGTCGATTACAAGGTCGGTGACCTCATCATCATCACCGACGGTCCTTTCAAGGACAGCAAAGCTGTTGTTAAGGACATCAACGAAGAAAAGCAGCAGGTTACCGTTACGGTTTCAATGTTCGGCCGTGAGACACCTGTAACGCTCGACTTCATCAAGGTAAGAAAAGTTTAATCAACGTTATTAACAGCCCTTCGGGGTTATTGATATAAACTATTTGGGAGGTGGCCAAGTATGGCTAAGAAAGTCACAGGTTATGTAAAGCTTCAGATACCTGCAGGCAAAGCAACACCCGCGCCGCCGGTCGGACCAGCTCTTGGACAGCACGGTATCAACATCGCGCAGTTTGTCAAA
>JAIKZM010000015.1 GCA_024682215.1 Saccharofermentans sp.
CGATGAGTCTTTCCACAGCAACAGGGAAAAGAGCATGAAGATCCATCAGCAGTTCTCTGAAGCGCTTGAGAAGAACGAATTCCAGCCGTACTATCAGCCGAAGGTCAATGTCCTTGACGGCAGGCTCGTTGGTGCTGAAGCACTCTGCAGATGGTTCAGGGGCGGCAAGGTGATCACGCCTTCGGAATTCATACCGTTCCTTGAGGAGACGAGCGAGATCTGCAAGCTCGATTTCAACATGCTCGAAAACGTTTGCAAAGACATGAGACGCTGGGCTGATGAAGGCAGGGAACTTATAAGAATATCGATCAACTTCTCAAGAAAGCACATTCTCAACACGTATTTTCCTGAAACGATCGCAGAGATCGTCGACAAGTATTCCGTTCCTCATGAACTGATCGAGGTTGAGCTTACCGAGACAACGTCTGAGATCGAATACGGAGAACTCAGACGCATGGCTAAAGGTCTCAGGGATCTTGGCTTCCAGATCTCCATAGATGATTTCGGCATAGGTTATTCATCACTTAATCTGATAAAGGACATTCCGTGGAGCACGCTTAAGATCGACAAGACGTTCCTGCCTGAAGAGTCTGATGACGAATCGAGCCTGAACAGCATTATGTTCAGACATGTTGTTTCGATGTCAAGACAGCTGGGCCTTGAATGTATCTCTGAAGGCGTAGAGACACCGCGTCATGTGGAGATCCTTAAAAAGTACGGCTGTGATATTGCTCAGGGGTATTTCTTCGACAAGCCTCTTTCTGTTGCGGATTTCGAGCAAAGACTCAGCAGGGGCAGGTACGATATCTGATATCAAAGCGGGCTTCAGGCCCGTTTTTTTACCGCTATTTTCAAACTAAACAACAATGTACGCCGTTATGTCGCTTAATCGACAAATACGCCATGCATTAGTGATTTAAAGTGTTTCCATGTCATGGGATACTCTAGCCATCCAAATCAAAAACACGAATGTGAGGAACAGATCATGGCAACAATGACAATGGAAAAGCAGAAGGTAACCGTCAACAATCCCTGGAACACTGAGCATAAAGAATTTCCTTTTCTTAATACCCTTGAGGACATGGAGTCTTCCGATCTTTTCGATGAATTCCAGGAAATGATCAGAGAATGGAAGAGAACCAGATACTACATGGATCTCCGCACATTCGCAGGAGAGTTCCGCACGGTTGCAAGGAAGAACGGTTACAATCTTTCAGCTGATGCAGCTGCAATGTTTATCGACATCTATTGGGAATTAGTTTAATACCTATCCTTTCTATATTTCGTCCGTTGGAAAAAGACCCGGCATCAGCCGGGTCCTTTTCTTTTGATATAATGTGTTTGTTATTGGGGAACAGAGGATGGATAAAAGGATATGATCAAACGTTATATTGCATTATTGCTGTTGTTATTCACGTCACTTCCGGTATGCGCCTGCGCGGGAAGACCTTCTCAAAGAAGGATGGAATACGTTGTTGAAACAGAGGTCCCGGAGAGTGCCAGTTGTGTTTCAACTAAAGAAGTCGGCAATGATATCTGTTTTGTTTTTAAGTCTGATCTTCGCGATTTGACATTCAATGTATATGCGCTCAAGAACGATACATATCCCGGTTACTGGCCAAGGGTGGAATATTCAAAGGCTGTTCGTGATCACTATGATGATGACATCATGAAAGTCCTTGCTCCATGCAGATGTTTTAAGAACAGGAACGGGACTAATGAGGCAACGGCCTATGAATTCAAATGCACTTCGGATGCGGAAATGCGCGAGACCGCAAAAGTGATCGCAGAATGCAACAGGATCGTTGCAGACCAGTTCAACTACACTCCGGATGCCGATCTTACCAGTCCGAAGATAATGTATATCAGGATGCTGGTGCTCTATGAAACTGACAACGGAGACACAGTGTATGGTTATGCCCTGAACGGCATCGATGATGAAGAAACTGTTTACAGGGCAATATCCAACGGGGCGCTTTAATACTATAATGTTTTTGTATGGGTAATTCTAAGAGCCGGTCCAAGCTATATTCTTTCTACAAAGCAGTGGTAACAGTCATTGCTTTTGCAGCGTGTTTTTATCTTCTTATCGTTTGTTTTACTGCAACTTACAGGCAGATCTCTGACATAGGAAGTTACAGGATCTTATTTCTCAATCCGGTCCTGATCGTTCTTGCGGCGCTTGTTGCCGTATCTGCTCTTGGCATCTGTCTCGTTAGATCACAGAAAGCATCAATGTGCTTTTCGAAGCTCGATGATCCCGCCGCTTTTAAGCGCGTGATGAGCTTTCTGAAGGTTGTCATCTTTATTGAAAGCATCCTGTTTGTAATAGGTGTAAACGAAGTCAGCCAGAGCGTTGACCAGCTTTCGGTCCAGCAGGCTGCATACAGTTTTTCATGGAATGAGAAAGAATTCTTTACACCCCCGGGATATCTCGGGATATATCCGAATAATCTTGGAATGGCAGTGATCCTCTATCTTTTGAGCTTTGTGACCGGTCATTATAACAACATGGTCATAATGCTTGTCAATGCAGCGCTTATTCCGCTGATCTATTCCGATCTCTCGGAGATAGGCGGCAGATTCGGACTGTCGAACAAGGGCAGGATCCTTGTTATGGCAGCGGGAGTTTTCTTTTTGCCGCTGCAGTTAAAAGCACTTGTGATCTATGGCGACGTACCCGGCCTGTTCTTTGCGGTAAGGGCAATGAAACTTGCTGCGGAAGCCGCCGGGAAAAAGGTATCCGTAAAGAAGAATGCCGCACTGATCGCTTTCCCTGCGGCTGCATGTCTGTTCAAGAACAACTACATCATATTTGCGATAGCGATAATGATATATCTCGCTGCCGAACTCCTGAGACAAAAGAGATTCAAAGAACTTTATATTCCCGTTGCATTGATCGCCGGTGCGGTCCTGATAAACCCTGCACTCAATCTCATAACAGGCGCGGTCATAGGAAAGGCTGTATCTGAGGGCGCTTCAAAGTGGTCTTGGATCGCAATGGGAATGCAGGAGGAAGCAGGCACATATAACGGCTACAATGCTGCATCTTATGTTGCCGCAGGTTTTGATCAGGCAGCCCATTCCGAAGCCGCAAAAGAGAGCATCAAGAAGAGCCTCGGTGAGTTCGCGGGCGAGCCGAATTACGCGCTCGGTTTCTTCTTAAGAAAGGTGCTTGTACAGTGGTCAGATCCCACTCACGGCGCATTCGAATTCCCTGCAAGATACATCTACCTTGAAGCAAACCAGTCTCCGCTGTTATGGATCCTTACAGATCCCCTGGCGGTAAGGGTTACAGCATCTTTCCTTAAGGTTTTTCAGCTTCTGATGTTTACGGGCAGCGCGGCAATGGCGGTCACCGAAGGCCGCAGAAAGAGCGGATCTCCGGTCCTTCTCCTGCTGCTCACGTTTATCGGAGGCTATGTTTTCCATCTGATCTGGGAGGCAGGCCCCGGTTATACGATGGCATACATGGCAATGCTCATTCCCGTCGGAACAGCCGGCATGATCAGATCGTTCAGGAAGCTTTCCGGAGTTAAGCTCAAGGAATTTTCCAAAGCCAGGTTCAATGTTGATTCAGGTGTGATCTTTTTTATCGCGGGCACGCTGGTCTTCCTTCTTGCGGCAGCAGGCCTCGGTACCGTTAAGAACCGTCTTGCCGAAGGAAGAAATGAGTATAAGGATTACTATGCAAATGTCATGGATAGATCCAGAGATCCGATTGCCGAAGGCACTTACATTATCAAGCCTGCTGAACCCGGCCTGAGAGATACGGTTAGCATTAAGGCAAGGCTCGTGAAATATGCCGGAAAATACAGGATGATGCTCGTACGCGATGCCGGAGAAGAAAACATCTATCTGACTGTTCAAAACAGCAGGCTGAATCCGGGTTGGTTCTCGAATGATGAGACACAGGTCTTTGCCATACTGAAGAACAAGAACGGTACGTATACCATCTGCAACGGGTACAAAGCCTTTTTCGCGGATAAGGACAACAGCATGATCAAGCTTGAAGGCTTTACCGATTACCCGTTCCTGTTTTATACGGACGCTTACGAAAACGCGATATCGGAAAAACCGGGCTTTACCTGGAACTTTGTCCCCGCATCCTGAATGCGAATCTGTGAGGATGACGTTCGGCAGCAGTGGCTGTCTTTCCCTTGAAATAAACTTTATATCTGATCCAAGCGGTAGCGCCGCTTAACAGCCAGACAAGTCCGGAAGCAAGCCAGATCCCCTTTTCTCCGAATCCGAGATATGCAGTGAGCAGGAGAGGGATGGTGAATCTTCCGATGACTTCGATCACTCCGTTAAACAGTGCGAAGAAAGCATCTCCGATACCTGTCAGCACTCCTCTTACGACATAGATCATGCCGAGTGCAAGATAGAACAGGCTCGTGATCCGGAGTCCGTCGGCGCCGAGTCTGATAACTGCAGGAGCGGCTATATCTTCTTTTGATACGAAGAAACTTACGAGAGCATTTCCGAACAACTGCATTACCAGCATCAGAAAAGCGGTAAGGCCGAGCATTATCAGGAACCCTTTTTTGTATCCCAGGACGACGCGGTCATTTTTCCCTGCGCCGTAGTTCTGGCCGCTGAATGTTGCAAGAGCAGCGGCCAGCGTCATATAGGGCTGGTGGATGAAAGTCTCGATCCTGTTTGTAGCGGTGAAAGCAGTGATCGCAACCGTTCCGAAGCCGTTGACGACACGCTGGAGTGCCATGGATGAGATCGCGATGAGAGCGAACTGAAGCGACATCGGGACGCCGAGTTTTATTATCCTTACGGCCATGCGTACAGAGAACTTTATATCCTCACGGGATATGCGGAAGTACGGGTTCTTCTTGTAAGCGTAGATCCCGCTCAGGAGCACCGAGATGAACTGTGCAATGACCGTTGCGAGAGCAACTCCCGTTACGCCCAAAGGGATCACCAGGACCAGGAGGATGTCAAGAACAATGTTTATCACGGTCGAAATGATCAGGAAATACAAAGGACCCTTTGAATCTCCAAGTGCTTTGAGCATGGAGGATATGAAGTTGTAGAGCGAAACGAACAGGAGCCCTACGCACATGAACCTTGTATAAAGAACTGCATCAGAAAGTATCTCTGCAGGGGTATCGAGAAGCTTTAACAGCCACGGTGCCAGAACAAACCCGAGTATTCCGAAGAATACAGGCACCAGCAGCATGATGAGGCAGCTGTTTACGATGCACTTTTTGACGTTCTTTTCGTCGTGGGCACCGTAATAGTGGGAAACGACAACACCGCCTCCGCTTCCGATACCATTGCAGAGAGCAAAAAAGAGGAAAGTGATTGAAGAAGTGGCTCCGACCGCCGCGAAGGCGTTCGTGCCGACAAAATTGCCTACGATAACAGAGTCAGCGAGGTTATATATCTGCTGAAAGATATTGCCGATCATTGTCGGCAGTGCAAATAACAGGAGATGTCTGGTCGGGCTTCCCGTTGTCATGTCTCTGATATTGCTCTTCATTACGTTTTTCCTTTCGCTTTTTCTGATGCAAGGAATTATAGTAATTGCAAAAACAAAAACTTCTCACGTTTCGCACCGTGGTTTATCATTTTTTGACAAAGGATTAAAACCCGGACAAAAATGCCGTGATTGTGCAATAAATATGGGAAAAGTCATATTAAAATAACGCTATGGATTACAGTAATTACGAGACATACGATTTTGACCATGTCAGTGCCTTCAACATGTCCACCGGCTTCAAGGAAAGAAGCTATCAGTCGCACTGGCATTCCTACGGCGAGATACTTCTGGTAGGTCCCGGCAAGACCAATATCTACTGTGTCGGAAAGAATACCTATGAACTTGTGCCTGATGACATAGTGCTCGTCTGGCCCATGGAGATGCATTCGATCGTTGATGCCAACCGTGAGGATTCGCTTGTAGTCCAGTTTTCGAACGCTTTCATCAATTCACTTTTTGATCTGAGGCGTATCATGCACATGTACAGAAATCTGCACATCATCTGCGTGGAAACTCACCCGGTTCTGGCAGCGGAACTGAAGAGCATTATTTTCCAAATGAGGGATATATTCTTTTCCGAACGTCATGACCGTGAGATCAGATGTACGATGCTTCTTATGGAATTCATGCTCAAGCTCCTGGAATACAGGAAAGAACTTACACCCGACATTAAGGATGAGGAGCCGGACGGCGTGAGCGATGACGTAATGCGGCGGATCATGGCAGTTACCGATTACATCAAGAACAACCTTACTGCTGATGACCTTTCACAGGGTGCAATGGCAGAGAAGGCGGGTATAAGCAGAGAATACTTTTCAAGGATATTCAAGAATGTCACCAGCATGAACTACAGCAAGTGGCTAAATACCATAAGGCTGGAAAAGGCTACGGAACTGCTGTCTGACGAGAAAAGACCGCTGACTGAGATCGCCATGATGTCGGGCTTTCAAAGCATACCTAGTTTCAACAGGGTGTTCCGTGAAGAGAAAGGCATGGCTCCGGGCGAATACCGGGCATTGTTTGTAAAAAACCAGTAGAAAGGGATCATATGTATTTCAACGACCTTAAGATCGGGATGTCCGCTGATCTGGACCCCGTTACCATTGACAAGGAAAAGATGGTGGCTTTTGCAAAAGAGTACGACAACATACCGCTGCATACCGATGAGAAGTATGCGAAGACGACGCCTTTCGGAGGGCTTATCGCTCCGGGTGTAATGAGCTTCATGGCGGTATGGGCGAGCTATCTCAAAGTCGATTTTTTCGGTGACGAGCTGATCGCGGGAAAATCCACGAAGATGGAATGGTTTAAGCCCGTGTACCCCGGAGATGTTTTGACCGGAAAGGCAAGCATAACGAATCTTGTAAAGCGTAATGCGAGAAACGGTCTCACCGAGCTCACTATAGATATTTACAACCAGAACGGCGATCTCGTACTGTCAGATGTTACGGAATCAGTCGTCAAATGCAGGGAGGAATGACATCATGGTCAGACATGTGATCGTTTGGACATTGAAAGACGAGTACGGCGAAGAAGAGAAAGAGCAGATAAAAAAGGGCATAAAAGAGGGCCTTGAGGGGCTCGCAGGTGTGATCCCCGGACTTGTGGAGATCAAGGTCAACATAGATCCTCTTCCCGGAAGCAGCGGTGATGCGATGCTCGATTCTCTCTTTGAGGATTTCGATGCTCTGAAGAACTATAAAGATAACCCTGCGCATGTCGCAGTGGCCAACGGCAAGGTCCGTCCATTCGTGAAGATCCGCAGCAGTTTTGATCTTGAGGTCTTACTTTAACCGGTGAAAACTCATATTACTGTATCAGTTGTTGATATATAATAACTGTTAGCAATTTTTTTTGATTATGGAGAATGATCTGGGATGCAGGAAGTGACGAGTATAAAGAGTGGCAAGACCATCGGCGGTCCGTTCAAAGTTTTTTTCGGCAAGTTAGGCTCCAAACCTCTGCTTCTTGCCTTTTTGTTAAATCTCGCCGCCTTTCTTCTTTGTACAGTCTGCTTTGATGCCAAATATGAGGTTTCTGATGACTACATTACGGATGCGGTTCTTTCCGGCGCATTCGGTACCGGTTATGAACCTCAGCTATTGTTCAGCAATGTGATTCTCGGTTATTTTCTGGTATTTCTTTACAGCCTCATACCGGCGGTCAGCTTCTATTTTGTTTTGCTTCTACTGTTGGATTTTTTAACGGCAACGGCTGTTTTGTATTTGCTGTTTAAAAAGAAGGTCAATACCATAACCATCTGCCTGGCATGTATCTTTCTGTTCTATTATTCTAAGGATCTTTATGTTGTGATCCAGTTTACAAAAGCCTCGACGATCGCGGGAATTGCCGGAGGCCTTCTGATCCTGTACGGACTTTGGGAAGCAGACAAACATAAACTCCGTTATATAGTTTTAGGGACATTGCTCATGCTTGCCGGTACTATGGTGCGCTTTTCGACGATCTTTTTCTTTGCTGCATTTCTTGTAATCGCTTTCTTTGCCTGTGCGATCTCGCATGCTTCAAAATCCGGAACTGATCCTGAAAAGAAAAAAGCAAAGCCTGGTTTTATAGCCGATTTCGCAAAACGTTTTGCGGTATGTGTGGTCATAATCGGCATGATGTTTGGAGCCGAATATCTGGGCGGATGGATCTGCAGCCTTGATGAGACACACGCGGATTTTAACCGCTTTCACGCAGTCCGCTGCGGTATCACGGACAGTGATACACCTTCTTTTGAATCTGTGGAGAAAGAGTATGAAAAGCTTGGGCTGGATGTAATCGACTATTACATGCTGAATTCCTGGAATTTTCTGGACAGGAATGTGTACCCTGATGAACTGCTGCAAAAGGTTGCGGTCATTAACCGGAATGCGGTAAAGCAAAGGTCATTTGCGGCTGCCGCGGATGCTCTCATAAGCCGCCAGACACTTGTTATCCCTGCAGCTGCCGCTGTTTACCTGTTCGCCGTATTCACACTGCTGTTCAGCAAAAGAAAGTTCTATCCGCTTGTACTGCTTGTTACGTCCATTGCAATGTTTTTCGGATTAGTATTTTACGGCCGCATAATGTACCGAGTTGAGTGGAGCGTGTATTTCTGCGCAGCATCATGTCTGCTTACCGGTTTTTCATACGACGATGACGGTTTGGTATCTAAACTTGAGAGATCAGATTTCGGAAAGAAAACCCTCAAAATAGGACTGGCAGCTCTGGTTGCAGTTCTCGGTCTCATGTCTTTTGTTCCGGATGTGCTGACAAAAGTCAGATTGCTTGGCTGCTCCGATTCGGAATACAGGGAAACTTTTGAAAACTCATTGAGGCATTCCGGAGAGTATGCTTTTGAAAAGGCGGCATTCCCGTCGATTCAAAGAAAGATTTCTCCAAATCTTATAGATTATATGCAAATACATTCTGACAGATATTTCATGGTTGATTTCTGTACCGGGATCCAGGTTCTGTACTATAACTACAATCCATGGATAAGGCCTGAATATGGATTGTTTGACCGTTATTCATATTTTGGCGGATGCACCATGCACCACCCCGGAGAACGCAGTGCGATAAATAACAGCGGCATCGATCCGGATAACCCCTACAAGAGCATGCTCAATGACAACGTTTATCTTGTCGACAATTGTCTATATCAGTACAGAATACTGTATTTCAGAAAGTACTATATTCACGATGCGAAGATGAAGAAAGTAAATGAGATCGACGGATATCAGATCTGGAAGGTATATCTTCCGGAGTGACCGGTCCATGCTGAGGTAAACAGATATGAATAGAATCAAAAAAGGCAGATCTGATAATCATTGCAGTGATCCTTTTGATAGTGGCCGGGATTGCCCTGTCCATTGCACATGGCATTGGAGGAAACGTACTGAGCGCGTCAGGAAATCCGCCGGGAAAGCCTGCAGCTACTTACAGTGACTTCAAGGGAAAGCGCATCGGCATAAGAACGGGAACCAGTCTTGAAGACCTTACTTTTAAATATCTCCCGGACAGCCAGTATTTCTACTACGATACAGAAAGCGATCTCGTTACGGCTCTGACAGGCAACAAGATCGATGCATTTCTGAATGACGAGCCTGTTGCAGAGATGATGCACATTGAGAACAATGCCATTGACTTCATTCAGCCGTGCATTGTTGAGGATAACTACTGTTTCGGATTCCCGAAGAACAAAGACGGTTCTGACAAGATCATGGCAGAATTCAACGAGGTGCTCGGCGATCTCCGCAAAAAAGGCGAGCTCGACAAGATGAAGAAAAAGTGGCTCTCCAAGGATGATTCACAAAAGACTTTTGACGATACTCCCCTGACAGGTGAAAACGGCACTCTGACCGTTGCCGTTGTCGGAGATAAGGTCCCATTCTCTTACATGTTTAACAACAAGCTTACGGGCTACAATGTAGAGCTTGTTACGATATTTGCCAGAGAGAAGGGCATGACAATGCTGATAGTTACGCATGAGATGAAGTTTGCAAAAGACGTATCAACAAGGGTCTTTTACATGGATGAAGGCGGCATTTATGAAGAAGGCACGCCGAAACAGATCTTTGAGGATCCGCAGAAACCCAGAACAAGAGTATTCATCAAGCGTCTGAAACAGTTTAACCTGACCATAGAGAACAGGCACTTTGATTATGTTTCCTGTCTTTCAGGAATAGGCCAGTTCGGCAAGGACAACCAGATAAGGGAGAAGACGGTAAACGATCTCCAGCTCATATTCGAGGAAGTGATCAAGCAGGGAATAACCAAAAAGGAAGGAGTATTCCCTGTTGAAGTAACGATGGAATATTCAGGCGTAGACGAAAGCGTCACAGTCAATGCGGAATACGGCGGCGAAGATTTCGACCCGATCACCAATGCAGATGAGATATCGGCTGCCATTGTAAAAGGCGTGGCGCCCGAGATAAAGCACACGTTTGAAGATGGCAGGAACCGGCTGTCTTTCCTGGTCAGGAATCCGTAAACAAAAATAGATCCCGTGATAAGCGGGATCCTTTTTTATTTATCTTGAGCTCAGCGTACCCAGTCAACAGTGATCTCGTGAACCTTGCTGTTGTCCCTGGTTTCAATGAAGCCGGGAGCAACCTGGGGGAACATTGCGCAGCTTAAGATGTCTTCCTCGCTCTTTGCGATATCTGAATACATTTCCCTGGCAGTTTCAAGTTCAGGCTTCAGGCGGTCTGCAGGACGGCAGGTGATCACCTCGTCATCTCCGATGGCAAGCTTTCTGACTTCCTCATTGACAGTTCCGGGGAGCCTGCCGTATTCACCGCGGAGAAGATCCTTGGATTCCTTGGTGAAGGTCTTATAGCGTCCCATAAGTGTGTTGAAGACTGCCTGAGTTCCTACGATCTGGCTGGTCGGAGTTACAAGCGGAGGATATCCGAAATCCTCTCTGACTCTCGGAACTTCTGCAAGAACTTCGTTGAGGCGGTTCTCGGCATTAGCCTGCTTGAGCTGCAGGATGAGATTCGAGAGCATTCCGCCGGGAACCTGATAGATAAGCGTGTTAGGATCCACGCGGAGCACCTTGGTGCTGATAAGGCCTTCGAGCTTCATCTTGGAAGCGACGCCCTTGAAATGAACGGCAGCCTCGTTGAGCTTCTTGAGGTCAAGGCCGGTGCTGCGGTCTGTCTCAGACATGGCTGCGACCATAGACTCCGTTGCGGGCTGTGAAGTTCCGTTTGCGAAAGGCGAAAGGGCGCAGTCAACGATATCCACTCCGGCCATTGCAGCCATGAGATAAACCATTGAACCTGTTCCGGTCGTATTGTGCGTATGAAGATGTATCGGAACGGAAACCTTTTCCTTGAGCTTCTTGACCAGGCTGTATGCCGCGTTGGGCAGGAGAAGGTTTGCCATGTCCTTAATGCAGATCGTGTCCGCTCCCATCTGTTCGAGAACGATGGCCTTGTTTACGAAGTATTCCTCGCTGTGTACGGGGCTTAACGTATAGCTGATGGCAGCTTCAACCGTTCCGCCGTATTTCTTTACTGCGTTGATCGAGGCTTCCATATTACGCTCGTCGTTCAATGCATCGAAGATACGGACAACGTCTATTCCGTTTTCGATGGACTTGCGGCAGAAAGCTTCGACCATATCGTCGGCGTAATGGCGGTAACCCAGAAGATTCTGGCCGCGGAGGAGCATCTGAAGCTTTGTGTGCGGCATGGCCTTGCGCAGAGCCCTGAGCCTTTCCCACGGGTCTTCACCGAGGAAACGCATGCATGCGTCGAACGTTGCGCCACCCCAGCATTCAACGGACCAGTATCCGATGCTGTCCAGCGCCTCACATGCAGGAAGCATGTCCTGCAGTTTCATTCTTGTGGCAGCCTGAGACTGATGCGCGTCGCGCAAAATCGTATCGGTTATCAGCAAAGGCTTTTTACTCTCAAAAAGTTCCGCCATTTAAGAAACCTCACTTAACCTCAAAGAGAACATCGCCTGCAGCTACTGTGCCGCCGACCGTGCAGTTGATCGAAGCGATGGTGCCGTCTGCCGGAGCAATGATCTCGTTTTCCATCTTCATTGCTTCGAGGATCATGACGACTTCACGCGCTGTGACTGCGTCACCCGGATTCTTGAAGATCTTTATGACCGTTCCGGGCATGGGTGCGACAACTGAACCTGCGGTGACTTCGGCATTAGCCTGCTTAACAGGCGCGGGCTGTGCTGCAGCAGGTGAAACAGAGGGTGCCGCTGCTTTGGGTGCAGCCTGGGCCGCAGGAGCCTTGGAAGCTCCGCTTCCGTCGATGAACTCGACATCCATCTCATATGTTCTTCCTTCAAGTGTTATACGATACTTACTCATGCTCTGGAATCCTCCAACTGATATTTGCGGTAACTGATGTTATTTTCTTCTATGTACTTCTGCAGGCTGCTCTTGGGAACTTCCCTAAAAGAGCGGACAACTACATGTTTCGGGTCAACGCCGCTTTCTTCAGCGACACAGGCTACGGCCATAGCCAGCACTTTTTCGATCTCCATATCAGTTCTCCAATCTTAAAGCGGGATATTCCCGTGTTTCTTATCCGGAATGCTGCGCTTCTTGGTCTTCAGCATCTTGAATGCAGCGGAGATCTTTTCCCTTGTCTCTTCAGGAAGTATGACCTCATCAACATATCCGTGCTCAGCGGCAACATAAGGGTTCATGAACTTCTCGTTATATGTGCTGATCAGTTCCTGCTTTTTTGCTTCAGGTTCTGCAGCATTCTCGATCTCTTTCCTGCCGATGATGGATACCGCACCTGAAGCGCCCATTACCGCGATCTCTGCGATAGGCCATGCATAAACGACATCAGCGCCGATACCCTTGCTGTTCATTGCAATGTAAGCACCGCCGTAAGCCTTTCTCATTATGAGACTGATCTTGGGTACGGTTGCTTCGGAATATGCGAAGAGAAGCTTTGCTCCGTGACGGATGATGCCGCCGTGCTCCTGCTGGCTTCCGGGCAGGAATGCCGGAACATCGACGAGCGTAAGGATCGGGATGTTGAAGCTGTCGCAGAAACGGATGAAACGGGCACCCTTGTCAGATGCGTTGATATCAAGTGAACCTGCCATGAACTGGCTCTGGTTTGCGACAATTCCGACAGTCTCTCCGTCAAGCCTTGCAAAGCCGATCACGATGTTTCTGGCGAAGTCAGGCTGTATCTCAAAGAAACTGTTCTGATCGGCAAATGAAGCAATTACGTCCCTTACGTCGTAGGGTCTCTTTGAATCAGCAGGAACGATCTTGCTGAGGGAAGAACATGTATCGCATATTGTCCCGTTTACGGTCATTGAGTTTTCGCTGTTGTTCTGCGGAAGATATCCGAGAAGACGGCGGACGTCATTGAGGCATGAAAGTTCATCGGGGCAAACGAAATGAGCCACACCGGAAACGGAACTGTGGACTCTTGCACCGCCGAGATCTGCTGACGTGATGACTTCACCCGTAACCGACTTAACGACAGCCGGACCTGTGATATACATCTGGCTGTTGTTTTCGGTCATGAAGATAAAGTCTGTGATGGCAGGGGAGTAGCATGCGCCGCCGGCACAGGGTCCGAGGATCACGGAGATCTGCGGGATCACGCCTGATGCCATGGTGTTGCGGTAGAAGATGTCAGCATATCCTGTAAGGCTGTCGATGCCCTCTTCGATCCTTGCTCCGCCGCTGTCATTGATGGAAATGAAAGGAGCCTTCATTTCGATGGCCTTGTCCATTACTTTGCAGATCTTCATTGCGTGAGCTTCACCAAGCGATCCGCCGCCGACGGTGAAATCCTGGGAAGATGCAAATGCCAGTCTGCCAAGAATATAACCGTAACCAGTGACTACACCGTCACCGGGTTTCTTTTTCTTGTCCATGCCGAAGTCGGAAGCCCTTGAAGAGACCATGTCATTTATCTCAACAAAGGTACCGTCATCAAAAAGCGCTTCAAGACGTTCTCTTGCAGTCAGCTTGCCGGAAGCATGCTGTTTTGCAATACGCTCGGCGCCGCCTGAAGCGGCAACTTTTTCTCTTCGCTGATCAAGCGCGTTAATGCTTTCTTGCCATTTCTGATCCATTTGTTTTGCTCCTCCAAAGGCGTATCTGCCCGCGACTGTATACTTAAGGGGCCGGAATGATCCAGCCCCTGATCTATGCGGTAATAGCGAGCGAAAATGAAACGCAGGCACATCACTTTGATTATCAAAGTAATTATAATAAATCTGTTATTTGTTTGCAACCTGCAGACGCGGATACTGTCCGTTATTTTCTTCTTAAACTGTGTTTAGGTTCTGACAGCCATGCTTTGACATCCCAGTATTCAAGCCTTGGGATTACTTTGTTGTTTTCGACATAGCCTGTCAGGACCACTTCATGTCCATAGTTGTCTTTTCCGACATAGAAGGAGACCCAGCCGTGATGATAACTCCAGTCACAGAGCCAGTCACCGGGCCTCATCTTGCTGTATGAGATGTTCTTTCCGATCTTGTGAGACAGCTTATACATACCGTGATATACGCGTTTGTGGAAATAACTGCGCATCACATAAACAACGAAGCCCGAACAGTCGCAGCCTTTCTTTGATGAACCTCCGAATTTGTATTTCCAGCCTTTTGATTCGCTGAAAAGACCAAATACCGGATCTCTATACTTTGCCGGGAATGTCTTAAGGCACCATTTTGCGAATTTGTTGTTGGTTGTAACAAGATACGGTGCCGGAAAATCGGCCATGGTCAGAAAAGACTTCTCGCAGTCGGAAGTTATCCCGTTCAGATCTTTTGCTGGAGTCTGACCTGCAGGGAGAACGATTATCTGAATGGCAGAAATGGTATTCCCGACCTCATCGGTTCCGCACATGCCTGTATCATCGGAATCTTCAGAATAATGTGTCCATGCCATCCAACCATTTCCTGAGGTCTTGACCCTATAGAACAGATTGAAATCTTCGGGCACCTCATTATACTTACCGGTCGTCATATACATCCTGATGGATTCGATACGTGTTCCTGCGTCAATGATGTTCAGCGAGCAGGAAATGTCATAATCACCATCGTTGTCGTCTTCATATTCACCGGCGAAATTCGGAACATCAGCAAAAAGATGCAGTTTGTGCTTAGGAATGTTAAGCCCTACGGCTATGCCTGTGACCGGTCCTGATACTTCAAGGACTTCACCGTCAGACTTTATCGATGACCATCCGGCGGATGACTTAACAGCATATGAAACTTTGGCGCCTGTTCCCATCTTGAAAAGACCGGAACCGGGAAGTATCGGGGTAGTCGGCTTGATCTCGGAGATCTCGAGTACACTCTTGATCCCGCCGACGTCGCCCGGAGCAGCTCCTCCTTTTGCAACGAGGACCACCTGTATTCCTTCGAGCCTGTTTGCAAGCTCCGTAGTGCCGCTTACAGCGCCGTTCTTTGCCCAGCCGAGCCAGCCGTAGATCGGCGTGTAAACTCTGTAATAGACATCGTAATGGT
>JAIKZM010000018.1 GCA_024682215.1 Saccharofermentans sp.
TCAACGGCTTCACATATGTTGAGACAGAGTATGACTATAAGACAGGCGAGCTCAAGGAACTCTCCAGAACATGCTACTCCAAGAATCCTGATTCTCCTAGAGCTAAGGTTAACTGCTATGGTGCAGATGACGTTCAGGAAGGCGTTGCTATCCTCTGGAAGGAGAACGTTGACGTTTCCATCACAGGTAACTCCACAAATCCTACAAGATTCCAGCACCCTGTTGCAGGTACATATAAGAAGGAGCGCCTCGAGGCAGGCAAGAAGTACTTCTCCGTTGCTTCCGGCGGTGGTACAGGCCGTACACTTCACCCTGATAACATGGCTGCAGGTCCTGCTTCCTATGGTATGACAGATACTATGGGCCGTATGCACTCTGACGCTCAGTTTGCAGGTTCTTCTTCAGTTCCTGCGCACGTTGAGATGATGGGTCTCATCGGTGCCGGCAACAACCCGATGGTTGGTATGACCGTTTCCACAGCTGTTTCCGTTGAGGAAGCTGCTAAGGCAGGCAAGTTCTGATCAGAACTACATAAAAAACACACGGGCGGTGCATGTATTTGCACCGCCTGTTTTTTTGATTGCTCAATTTTGGTAGAATAACGACTGTAATAAAAGGTGTCACGGAGGAATGACTGCATGAATGGAAAAGTTATGAAGACTGCAGCTTGCGCTTTGCTTGGCGCATTCTTCCTGTCCGGATGCTCATATCTTCCGGCAACGGCACCTACAATGACCACGTCTGACCAGAGGACGCTGTCTTCCGGGATCCAAACATCTGATACGTCAGCTCAGACGGCACCTTCCGACACCACGGCGCCCAATCCGGCTGATGCAGCCGTAAAAGCATATACAGACTTTATCTCGGGCAATAACAAGGTTTCGACCTCTGGCTGCTTTGATAAGGACAGCGGGAGATCTTATTTTGACCTGACTTACGGTACATACAGTCTTGAAGAGATGAAGAAGGCTGTCAGGTTTGATTCCGGTTTCGGTTCAACCGCGCGTTATGTTGTTATTGACTGCGGGAAAGACGGTATGCCCGAGCTTGCAGTCTGCCTTGAATTGCTGGACCACGGCACTTCATCTGTCATTTGCATTATCGGATATGATAACGGAACCCTTGTGATGAACTCGATCATTGAAGAAAAGGTTCCCAATGAATACATGCTGTACGACAGCGGTTACATTGAGTCGGCAACCATTCCTTTCAGGGGAATATACAAGATGGTCCTCATAAAAGTTGAAAACGGCGGTGAGTGCAGCGAAGTCTTTACCTATAGCGAGTATCAGGGGAGCCTTGCGGCAAACATTATCAAACATCTCAGGAAAAGCGAGGAAGAGACCGTAACAGGTTTCGAGAACATTCCGAACGACTTTATCGTCCGTGAGTTCGTTTCCGAAGGAAAGGTAGTGATCTCAGTCGGAGATTGGTCCGGATCAGAATCCGACAAAGCCCTTGAAGAGCAGCTTGTCAGCAAGCTCAAGACTCTTGGCGCGGAAGTGGTTTCAGATGAAAAGATGAAGGAACTTGCATCTACGAAAGAATATCTGACCAAGGAAGTGACATGGACCGACTGCAGCAGCGAGACCGCTGCGACTTCATCCGCCGGCTTAGCCAAGGTTGCGGGCAACTTCCAGATTACTGTATATATGGATCCCGAAAGCTCTGAATATACCGGACTGGGCAATGTGGTACATGCGCTTAACAGCGGAAACGGGACTGACATGAGATTCGTCTGTGACTCGGATGATGTTACGGTCATACTCGAAAAGGGAGCCTGGGATATGAATTCAGATGTCTTTGCACCTGAGAGAGAGATCTTCAATGTTCAGGCCAAGGCCGGTCTTGTCTATCAGTTCAACTGCGTTCCGGGAGATGTTTTCCCATATTACAAGCTCAGGGCCGTAAAGGGAAGCTTCAGTGCCGAATGGCTTGTCCTCAGGAATAAAGATAATAAAATGACGGTCATTAAATCGTCTTTCAAGGGAGCCTGATACCAAATGGCAGAGAATGAATATGTCAGAATCAGCGCGCAGCTTCTCGAAGAAGTTAAGCGCTTTGTAGAAGAACGTTATGAGCCGGAAATAGGCTCGATAGGCGCAGGTGTTCCTGATGAGTTCAGGCTCATGGGCGCAGGGAGAAAGAAGCGTTCATTCCGGGGAAATGAAGCCGCCATGTGTATGGCGGCCTTGCCTCTTGAAATGGAGGAGGCTAGCGCTGCCTGTGATAAAGGCGTCGATGAATTTGTTGACAGTAAGATAGATGAAAGTTTTACCCAGATGCTGCTGCGCAAGATAGATGAGCGCGGCATGACAGATGCGGAGTGCTATAAGAAAGCGAATGTCGACCGGAAGCTCTTTTCGAAGATCAGAAGCGACATTCACTATCATCCAAAAAAGAAAACAGTTCTCGCATTCGCGATAGCTCTTAAGATGAGCATGGAAGAAACGACTGCACTGCTGATGAAGGCCGGTTACGCCCTTTCTGACGGCAGCAGGGGAGATCTTGTCCTCATGTACTTTATAACTAACGGAAAGTACGACATCAGGGAGATCAACGGCGTTCTTCTGGCGATGGACGAGGAGATCATCGGAGGCTGAAGGAAAATGGATTCGGAAGAGAAAAAGATTGATACTGCGGTTGCCGGGATCACCGGTGAACAGATCGCTTCAATGACAAAAGAAGAGGCGCTGGAGTTCCTGGGACTTCCGGCAGATGCTGACAAGGAAGCGCTCGAAAACAGGTTTTGGCAGCTTTCCAAGAAATACAGGAGCTTAAAAGGGGACGAATCAGAGCAAAAGCTCGCTGATCTTTCAGCGGCTTACGACATAGCTTCAGGCAACCGTGATCTCAGAGCGCAGGCGGAAGAAACCCGTGCACATGAGAAAAAGTTCATGGGTAAGACAAAGGATGAGTGGAAGACCTATGTTTCCTATACATGGAAGTATTATGTCGGCGCCGTTGTCTTGATTGTCGTTACCGCATCGCTTGTCTGGAACTTTTTCTTTAAGCCCCGTGAAGACTGCGGGATCATATCGATCGGAAACTTCGATAATAACCCGCAGTACTATGACGGAGTGGTAAAGGAGATAGGATTCAAATATCCGAACCTTTCGACTTTCTGTTATGTCGCAGTCAGCGAAAAGGACCAGCAGGCTGATTCATATACGAACCAGGCTGCGGTAGCAACACTTTATTCGGGTGCCAACGTCATCGTAACGGATCAGTCCGCGATGCCTTATTTCTTTGAATATCTTACTGACTGCTCCGAACTTTACAAAAATCTTGAACAGACGCTTCCTGCTGACAAATATGCGAAGATCAAACCTTTATACATGAGTGAGCGCGAGTATAAAAAGCTGATCGTCGAATACAGGATAGGCAAGGGAATGGAGCTTGCAGATACCAATGTCGATCTTTCGACTTTTTCCGATGCGAAGATCATGACGGGACTTCTGATCGAAGATGCTGACATGATAAAGAAGCTCGGTTACACGAATTACTGGCCGGATAAGCCTGCCACGGTCGTTTTCGGGATCAATGTCCTGAGCCGTGACCAGGATGAATCAAAAAGGATCATAACGGCAGTGCTTCAGGACCTGTGATAGAATACTGTCATGGATATCTTCAGGAAGAATAAGCTTGAGGAAAAGCTCATCAGAGCACTGAATAACCTGAATCTCAACAGGAAGCTCCTGCTTCTTTATTTGTTATGCGTTCTTTTGCC
>JAIKZM010000199.1 GCA_024682215.1 Saccharofermentans sp.
TGATTGACGGATTTATTGACGATTTTGGTCATTTCCGTACAGATTTTCGTCAATGAAAGTGATGGACGAGGTGCAGGTCAAATTTCTAACACTTGAAGAGCACTTCTTTCGGCGAGCGATTGCTTGTAAAGTTCTTTATCATGCGAATGACTCAAACAATGACTATTTTTCCCAAAACAGTCACTATTCCAGTCATTTTGGGGTGAAAATGAATCAAACAGTGACTGAAAACCCGAAATCAGTCATTTTTTCAGTCATTCGCCGAAAAGGCCCACGCCTCACTCATTCACCCCAAAGGGCCTCCTCTTCGTTCATTAAAAAGCCCCCTCTTCAGTCATTCACAAAAGGACCGCCCCAACCGGAGCGGCCCTTAAGGTTTATTGTTATGTGAGAACGATATTGATTGCGCGAGCGATTCCGCACAAGCTCCGCGCGGAGGACCTAGCGAGCGCAACAATAGCGTTCGATTAATACATCGGCTGCTGAGGCATAGCAGGTGCTTCCTTCTCAGGAATATCTGTTACTACAGCTTCTGTTGTAAGGAGTGTTGAAGATACGGATGCGGCATTCTGGAGAGCAGAACGTGTAACCTTTGCAGGGTCAACGATTCCTGCTTCGAACATATCAACATACTTGTCGTTCAAAGCATCGTAACCAGTGCCGGGGTTGGAGTTCTTGATCTTCTCGCAGATTACGCTGCCATCAAGACCGGCATTTGCAGCTATCTGACGAACAGGTTCCTCAAGTGCGCGAAGAACGATCTTAACACCGGTCTTTACATCGCCTTCTGTCTCGTCAAGGAGCTTAGCGATAGCAGGAAGAGCATTAACATATGCTGTTCCGCCGCCGGGAACGATACCTTCTTCAACTGCAGCTCTTGTTGCATTGAGAGCATCTTCGATTCTGAGCTTTCTTTCCTTCATCTCTGTCTCTGTAGCAGCGCCAACCTTGATTACAGCAACACCGCCGGAGAGCTTAGCGAGACGCTCCTGGAGCTTCTCACGGTCGTAATCGGACTTTGTCTCTTCGATCTGAGCCTTGATCTGAGCAACACGTGACTTAACTGCGCCCTCTTCACCTTCACCGTCAACGATGATTGTATTGTCCTTGTTTACCTTAACCTGGTGAGCTCTGCCGAGCTGGTCAAGAGTTGTATCCTTGAGCTCAAGGCCCAAATCAGATGTGATTACCTGACCGCCTGTGAGGATAGCGATATCTTCGAGCATAGCCTTTCTTCTGTCGCCGAAGCCCGGTGCCTTAACACCAACGCATGTGAATACGCCTCTGAGCTTGTTGACGATGAGTGTTGCAAGAGCATCACCCTCGATGTCTTCAGCGATGATAACGAGCTGCTTGCCGGACTGAGCGAGAGGCTCGATAACAGGAAGAAGATCCTGGATGTTGCTGATCTTCTTATCAGTGATGAGGATGTAAGGCTCGTCGAATACTGTCTCCATCTTATCGGTATCAGTAGCCATGTAAGGTGAGATATATCCTCTGTCGAACTGCATACCTTCAACAACGGAAAGCTCTGTGAGCATTGACTTGCTCTCCTCAACGGTGATGACGCCGTCGGATGTAACCTTATCCATTGCCTCAGCGATCATCTTGCCGACTTCCTCATCGCCTGCAGAGATAGCTGCAACCTTTGCGATGTCCTTGGAACCGTCAACCTTCTTTGCAGAACCGAGGATCTCCTTAACAGCACAGTTAACAGCCTGTGAGATACCCTTACGGAGAATGATCGGGTTAGCGCCTGCGGCAACGTTCTTCATGCCTTCACGGATGATAGCCTGAGCGAGAAGCGTAGCTGTTGTGGTACCGTCACCTGCTACGTCGTTTGTCTTGGAAGCAACTTCCTTAACAAGCTGTGCGCCTGCATTCTCATAACGGTCCTCAAGCTCGATCTCCTTAGCGATGGTAACACCGTCGTTTGTGATGAGCGGAGCGCCGTACTTCTTGTCGAGCACTACGTTTCTGCCCTTAGGTCCGAGTGTAACCTTTACTGTGTTTGCAACCTTATTAACGCCTGCTTCAAGAGCCTTTCTGGCATCTTCAGCGTACTTGATGTCTTTAGCCATGTTGATTCCTCCTTATCTCGATCAGTCTTCTACGACAGCAGCGATGTCATCCTGACGAACGATGATGTACTCCTCGCCTTCGAGCTTAACTGTCGTGCCTGCGTAATCACGGATGATGACTTTCTGTCCGACCTTTACTTCCATCTTGATCTCGTTTCCGTCTACTACTCCGCCGGGGCCTACAGCTATGATCTCAGCGATCTGAGGCTTCTGCTGAGCGCCGGAAGAAAGGATGATTCCGCTCTTTGTTGTCTCTTCAGCCTGAAGCTTTTTAACTACCACCTTATCTGCCAGGGGTTTAATTGTCATATTAAAGACCTCCAATACAATGATTTGTGGTTTAGCACTCGCAATTCCCGAGTGCTAAACCACAACTAAATATAATTCTCAAACCTGGAGATGTCAATACGAATATCAAAAAAAGTCAAAAATGATTTTTGGTCAGTCTTTAAGGCCTTCCGGGTTCATTGTCTGCCATTTCCAGCAGGATGAACACATCTCTTCTATTCCGTACTTTGCCTTGAAACCGAGCACCTTTTCCGCCTTGTCCGTGGATGCGTAGCAGACCGCAATGTCTCCGGGACGTCTGGGGCCGAAAACATGTTTGATAGGATGACCGCATGCCTTTTCGAAAGCGGCGACCGCTTCCTTGACCGAGGTGCCCTTTCCAGTGCCGAGATTGAATACGCTTACGGATTCGTCTGACTTTGCAAGATACTCGATCGCCTTAACATGGCCGTCAGCAAGGTCGCAGACATGTATGTAGTCACGAAGGCACGTTCCGTCCGGTGTGTCGTAATCGTCTCCGAAAACGGTAAGGCACTCGAGCGTTCCGCCCGCAACCTTAGAAATATAAGGAAACAGGTTATTAGGTATTCCTTTGGGATCCTCTCCGATCAGTCCGCTCTCGTGAGCTCCGACCGGGTTAAAGTATCTGAGGAGGCATATCCTCATCTCAGGATGCGCAACCGCATAATCGCGGAGGATCTGCTCGATCATCCACTTTGTCCAGCCGTAAGGGTTGGTGCATGTGCCGAGAGGGCTTGCCTCTGTAAAAGGCACATCTTCGCTCATTCCGTAGACTGTTGCGGAGGAACTGAAAACAAGGTTCCTGACGCCGTGCTTTTCCATTGACTTGAGAACGGCGATCATGCTGCCTATGTTGTTTGAATAGTATTCGAGCGGCATCCTGACCGATTCGCCTACCGCCTTAAGGCCCGCGAAATGGATGACACTGTCGATCTTGTTCTCGTCAAAGACCTTGTCCAGAGCTGTTTCATCACAGCAGTCGATCTTGTAGAACTTGAATTCCCTGCCGGTTATCTGCTTGAGGCGGTTCTGGACCTCCATCTTACTGTTTGCCAGATTATCTGCGATGACTACGTCATAGCCGTTGTTGAAAAGTGAAATGACCGTATGGGATCCGATATAACCGTTTCCGCCGGTAACAAGAATTGTAGGCATAATGATTCTCCTTTTGCCGCTATGTATCACTATTTAATCACAAAAACCGTTACCATTAAATCAATTCCTCATATTTGCACCAAATTAACATATTAAAAGATCGATGTTAGGTTAAAATACTCTCATCTACATTATTGAGAAACGGATTTTTACATGGACAAACTCATTTACATTGCAGATGATGATGACAATATCAGAAATCTGCTCAAATCATTCCTTGAAAGAGAAGAATTCAGATGCATCGGTTTTCCTACCGGTGACGCTCTTCTGGAGCAGTATTCCAATTCACCCTGTGATCTCGTCATCCTCGATGTCATGATGCCCGGCCACGACGGTTTCTATATCCTGAAAGAGATCAGGAAGTCATCCAATGTCCCGATCATAATGCTTACCGCAAAGGACAGTGATGCTGATTATATCCAGGGTCTCGATCTCGGCAGCGACGATTACTTCACGAAGCCGTTCTCACCCGTCAAGCTCGTTTCAAAGGTCAAATCAGTACTTAAGAGACAGGAAGAACTGACCGGCAAGACATCCGCAAAAGAGACTGACGACGGTCTCATCTCTTTCGCTGACATAGTTATCAACAGAAAGACAAAGGAAGCAACCCTTTCAGGCGAACCTTTCCCGCTTACCCCGAACGAGTACGCTCTTCTTACATATCTCATCTCCAACAGGGACAGAGCTATTTCAAGAACTGAGCTTCTCGACAAAATCTGGGGTTATGAGACACAGGTCGAGACGCGAGTTGCAGACGATACCGTTAAAAGACTCCGTAAGAAGATCTCTCATTCCGGAGCAAGGATCTCCACTATCTGGGGATACGGTTTCCGTCTTGTAACGAGATCCGAAGAAGACGGCGCTGAAGGAGAAGATTCGGAAGACTAAATGACAGAGAGCAGCAATAGCGCAAAGAAGAAAAAGCCGACACGGAGCAAATCATCGTTCCGTGTCCCTATTGCCATGCACTTCTATGCGCTGCAGATCGTCGCGATCCTGCTCGTTATCTTCATCATCAACTTTTACGTTCAGTCGATCGTAAAGAACTACATAGCCCAGGAGTGTAAAGCCAGGATCGTAACGGCCGTAAGCTCGACCAAGAACTTTACCATCGCTTTCCAGAACGAACTCGAAAAAGACAAAAGGACCGAAGATGACATCCAGGACTTTCTCATGAAGTCCATCCGTACTGCCGACCTTTCAAACCAGGCCAGCATCGCGCTCTACACATACGACGCGAACACGAACAAGTGCCTTTTGATGTGGCCTACTTCCGACTATAACGTTAATTACGCAAACAGCGCATCGAACGTCGTTTACCATGTCGTTTCCGAAGGCGGCCACCGCAATCTGCGCGATACACAGACCACAAGCATCAACGGTAACCTCATCTACTACAAATCCGTAGGCTTCTCATACAATATCGGAAACAACCAGACAAAAGAACTTGAAGGCTACTACCTGCTGGTATATGTAAACTCCGGTTCCTACTATTCGTTCATGGCGCAGATCACTCTCGCCCTCGTTCAGGCAGCTCTCCTCGCCATTATAATCGCAGGCGTACTGAGCTTCATTCTCTCCTACCCTCTCATTTCCTCAACAGGAAGGCTTTCACGTTTCGCGGCGCGTGTCGCAAAGGGTGACTTCGAACCCCTAAAAGGCCAGATACGGAGCAAAGAGCTTTCAGAGCTTGGTGACACAATGAACAGGATGGCCCATAAGCTCGAGGAAGCCGATGTCGAGCAGAAGACATTCTTCCAGAACGCTTCACACGAACTCCGTACGCCCCTCATGTCAATCCAGGGTTATGCGGAAGGCTTGAAATTCGGGGTCTTCGAAGACAAGTCATCAAGAGACAATGCGATCGATGTCATCATTGCCGAGACTGAAAGACTTTCCGGACTGGTTGAGAACCTCCTCTCCATCTCAAAGATGGACATGAGCAAGAGCGGCAACTACGAGGTAAAGAAACAGAACCTCAACGTCAAGGTACTCTGCGAAACCATAATCGACAGGGTCAGAGGCAACTTCATCCACGAAGACAAGGCTATCATTAACAGGATCAATGCCGACAGCCTCTATATCTACGCAAACGAGAACGACATGATCAGATGTCTCGAGAACATCTTCTCCAACTGTCTGAGATACTGCAACAAAGCAGTTACCTTCGACTGCAGGCCTGACAGTTTCAGAAGAAAGGTCACTTTCTCAATAGGAGATGACGGCCCCGGTATCTCACCCGAAGTACTTGATCACCTTTTCGAGCGTTTCTCCAAAGGCAAGGACGGAAAGCACGGTATCGGCCTTGCGCTTGCCCAGGCTATCGCAAACGAGCACGGCGGAACTGTCAACGCGTACAACAAGCCCGACGGCGGCGCTTGCTTTGAAGTAACCATACCTCTCGTCAAGAAACGCGACCAGCTCACCAAGATCAACAACTTAAGAGCAGAAAAGAAAGACAGGAAATAAGTCTTTATTGCTTTATATAAATAGCATAAGTAATATCCTTATGTTACAATCTTGCGGTAAAAAATCTCTTTATAAAGGCAATAAACATGAAGACTCATGATTTCTATTACGATCTCCCTGAGCGTCTCATAGCACAGACACCCATTTTGGACCGCACCGCATCACGCATGCTGGTGCTTGATAAGAACACCGGAAAGACTATCGATAAGCACTTTTACGATCTGCCCTCTTTCCTTCACAAAGGCGACGTTCTTGTCATCAACAATACCCGCGTTATCCCCGCAAGGCTTCTGGGCGTCAGGAGCGATACGAAGAGCCCTGTCGAGCTCCTTCTGTTAAAGCGCATTGATGACGATCACTGGGAGACTCTCGCAAGACCCGGAAAGAAAGTCGTTCCCGGCCGCAGGTTCACCTTCATCGAGAACGAACTCGAAGCTGAATGCGAGCAGGTCCTGGAAAACGGCAACCGCATAATAAGATTTGATTTCAAAGGCATCTGGGAGGAAGTCCTTGACCGCGCAGGCCAGGTACCTCTTCCGCCCTACATACACGAAAAACTCGACGACCCCGAAAGATACCAGACCGTTTATTCAAGGGATCCCGGGTCCGCAGCTGCCCCGACGGCAGGACTTCATTTCACAAAGGAACTGCTGGCACAGCTTAAGGATATGGGCATTGAGATCGCTGAGCTCACCCTTCACGTAGGCCTCGGCACATTCAGACCCGTAAAGGCTGAAGACATCAAAGATCATGAGATGCACTCTGAATGGTATGACTTCCCGAAGGAAGCATCTGACATCATCAGGAAAGCAAGAGCTGAAGGCCGCCGCATCATTTCCGTCGGAACCACTTCCACAAGAACTCTTGAAGCCGTCGCTTCACAGGATCCCGAGATGATGCCCCGTTCAGGCTATACAAACATCTTCATCTACCCCGGGTACGAATTCAAATGCGTCAACTCGCTCATCACAAACTTTCACCTGCCCGAATCCACACTGATAATGCTCGTTTCCGCTCTTGCCGGAAGAGAGCATGTTCTTGCAGCATATAAGCACGCCGTTGAAGAAGAATACAGGTTCTTCTCATTCGGAGACGCCATGTTCATCACAGATCTGGAGGAAAACAATGCCTGAATTTCCGGTTTGGTACGAACACATCCACACATGCAAGCAGACCGGCGCAAGAGTCGGCAAGGTCCACACTCCTCACGGCACTTTCATGACGCCCGCCTTCATGCCAGTCGGAACATGCGCTTCCGTTAAGGGTATGTCTCCCGAGGAAGTCTCCGGAATGGGAGCCGGCATCATCCTTTCGAACACATATCATCTGTGGCTGCGTCCCGGCAGCGACATCGTTGCCGAAGCAGGCGGACTTCATAAGTTCATGAACTGGAACGGCGCCGTACTTACCGACAGCGGCGGATTTCAGGTGTTCTCACTTGCAAAGCCCAAGGACATCAAGGAAGAAGGCGTTAAATTCTCATCACACATCGACGGAAGAAAGCTCTTCCTGACACCGGAGGAATCGATCAAGGTCCAGAACGACCTGGGTTCCGACATCATGATGGCTTTTGACGAATGCTGCCCCTACCCTTGCGACCACGCATATGCGCAAAGATCCCTGGAGCGCACAACAAGATGGCTCGACCGCTGTATCGCAGCCAACAAAAGGCCTGACGAACAGGCTCTTTTCGGCATCATCCAGGGTTCCATGTATGAAGACCTGAGAAAGATCAGCGCTGAACAGATAACCGCAAGAAACCTCGCAGGATATGCGATCGGCGGTATCTCCGTAGGCGAACCCAAAGAGCTCTTCCTCAAGATGATCGACTGCACAGTCCCCCTCATGCCTGAGGATAAGCCCAGATATCTCATGGGTGTAGGAACTCCCGATTACCTTATCGAAGGTTCCTGCAGAGGCGTTGACATGTTCGACTGTGTCCTCCCCACCAGGATGGGACGTCACGGAACGATCCTTACCGATCACGGAAGAAAGATCATCCGAGACAAGAAATACGCCCGTGATTTCGGACCCATGGATCCCGGCTGTGACTGCTACGCTTGCAGGAACTATTCAGCCGCTTACGTCAGACACCTGATCAAGGCCAACGAGATGTTCGGATTAAGGCTTTGCACCTATCACAACATCCATTACCTTTTGAAGCTGATGGAAAGAGTCAGAGACGCGATAATGAACGACTGTCTCGGCGATTTCAGGGACGAATACTACAGGACTATCTCACAAGAAGCGTAACCGCCGAAAGGTTTCCGCACTTGAGCTGATTTGCATCAGAAATCCGTCTGACAAGAAGGTTCATCCATTCGGAACAGGAATCTGTAACGAGGGCATCCGCAAGGATGCCTTCATTTGTAAGATACTTATAGAAGTTATTCGTCGCAACCAGGATCCTGTCTCCGGTATTAAGGCCGAATATTCCGTTGGGCAGAAGCCTTAAGTCACCGTTGATCACGATCCTTGCAGAAACCCCGCCCCTTCTGAAGCTCGCGATCTGGTTTCCCTCGATTCGAAGCACCAGATATTCGGCGTTGCCCGGAAGTCTTTCGTCCAGGACTCCGCACATGCGGTTGAAATCACAGTCCCTGCTGACTTCGGCAAGAAGGCCCGAAAACATCATCGGTGAGATCTTGGACTGTGTCTTCATAGCGCTTCCGTAAAAAACGGCAACCGTAACCGAAGGCACTACCGTAAGATAGACCTCATCCTTATAGGAATCGCTTTCACCGCTGTGTTTGAAGGTGTAATACTCGATCATATAAGGCTCCTGTCCATCTTGATGACGACCGCGGAGAAGTTATCCTGCTTTGGCAGTTTCTTGTTCTGCACTCCGCTCTTGAGGATCCTTGCAAGCTGCTTGGCACCGTAGTCAGCCGATAGGATGTTGGACATCCTGTGCAGCGATACAGCATCCGTGACGCCGTCCGTACTTACGATTATTATATCGTCCTCATAGAGCTGTATCGGCCTGGAAGTATGGATAACATTGGTCTCGATATTTCCTACAAAATCGATAAGTGCCTTTGCCCTTGAATTGCGGTATGCCTCGGAAGTATCCATGCCGCCTTCGGCAAGCTTTCTTATAAGGAGCGAAACGTAATTCTGCTTGTGGTTTAACAGCGTTGCCCTGCCCTTCCTTATAAGGATTATGTTGCTGTCGCCCACGCTGTAGAAGTTCATCATGTTCTTCATTATGTGAGTCATTACGAGAGTGGCACCGGCGCCAAGGCGGTACTGCTCATAGACCTCGGTGGAGATCTTCCTGATCGTCTCGGCATTAGCCTCCTGATCGTCGAACTTCATCGGATACGCTTCTGCAAGCTTTTCGACAACATACTGCGAAACGACTTCACCGTAAAGAAGTCCGCCCATACCGTCGGAACATGCGGCTATGACGCCGTTCGTGTACGCTTCCTCAAGGTGCGAGATATATACCGAGTCCTCCTGGTTGTCACGCTTGCCTTTGCAGTGGAAATAAGCAACGTCGCATACGAGGAGATTGTCCGTGTCAGTTCCGGTTGTCTTCCTGAGCTTTAGAAGGCTCAATATCGTAGTAAGCGCGACATAGATAAAGGACAGGAAAGCAGATACGAAAAGAGCCGCAGCTATCTCGATGAGCAGTATTGTCTGATCCGGCAAGAGCGTAAAATCAGGCATTCTCCTTCTCCTTTCCAGGCATGCGGTCCTAAAGTTTGATCATGTCTGCCGGATTATTACCCCGGACAAATAGTTTCCAAATATTCCTTCATGTGCGCTATCTCTTCAAGTGCCCTGTCTGCTATAGCGCGGTTCTTATCTTTCTTTCCGGTCTTTCCCTTGAATCTTCCGGCGACCGGGGACATTATTCCGTGATTTGCGTTCATGGGCTGGAAATGTCTGACCGAAGGATCGGAAACATAAAGAGCCATGGATCCGATAGCAGTATCAGCCGTCGGTTCGAAAGCGTCATCCCTGCCCAATGCCATGAGTCCTGCATAGTAACCTGCAAGGAAGCCTGACGCGGTCGATTCGATGTAACCTTCAACGCCTGTTATCTGGCCCGCGAAAAAGACCTGCGGACGCTCCCTTAACGAATAGCGGGAACTGAGACACTTGGGCGAATTCAGATATGAATTGCGGTGCATTACGCCGTATCTTATGTACTCTGCGTTCTCAAGTCCCGGGATCATCCCGAAAACACGCTTCTGTTCAGGGAACTTTAACCTTGTCTGGAAACCGACGAGATTGTACATTGTGCTTCCGCGGTCGTCCTGACGCAGCTGAAGGCATGCGTAGGGTTCTTTTCCTGTCTTGGGATCAATGAGTCCGACGGGTTTGAGCGGGCCGAACCTCATCGTGTCCTCACCCCTGGAAGCCATGGTCTCAATGGGCATGCAGCCTTCAAACACTATCTCTTTGTCGAAATCCTTGACATCGGCACGCTCTGCCAGAACGAGTTCGTTCCTGAAAGCGATATACTCTTCCTTCGTCATGGGGCAGTTGATGTAATCATCTCCGCCCTTGCCGTATCTCGATGCCCTGAAGGCCTTGTTCATGTCGATGGAATCTGCGGATACGATCGGAGCAGCGGCATCAAAGAAATGCATTCCGTCATCTCCGGTCACCCTCATGATGTCCTCATAAAGAGGGCCTGCAGTAAGCGGACCGGTTGCAATGATGACGATACCGTCATCGGGTATCCTGGTGATCTCGCCGTCAACTATCTCGATCAGGGGATTATTCCTGATCTTGGCCGTTATGTATGACGAAAACTCGGTTCTGTCCACAGCCAGAGCTCCGCCTGCGGGAACCTGAGCCTTGTCGGCTGCTTCCATTATAAGTGAGCCGAGACGTCTCAACTCCTCTTTCAAAAGCCCGATCGCATTCTCCGTAGAAGCCGCTCTCAGAGAATTGCTGCATACGAGTTCAGCGAAGTTATCACTGTGATGGGCGGGCGTCATCTTAAGGGGCTTCATCTCGCAAAGCCTTACTTTTACGCCCAGGGAAGCAAGGATATTGGCAGCTTCACAGCCGGCGAGTCCTGCTCCTACGACGGTTACCGCCGGAGCATTACTCAACGTTGCCGTCATTGCCGCGTCCTCCGCCGCTCTTACCCTTCTTTGCATTTGTAGGGCAATCCTTATTGGCGCACTTCGGATATACTTTCTTTCCATAGTGCTTCAGGACCATATACGAACCGCATTCAGAGCATACTCTGCCTTCGATCGGAAGATCCCATGAAATAAATCCGCAGTTGGGATCAGAACCCTTCTTGTCGCATGTATAGAATACTTTGCCCTTATACTTCTTTGATCTGTGAGAAAGAAGTCCTGAACCGCAGTTCGGGCACTTACCCTTTGCAGCGACCTCTATATTCTTTGTGTATTTGCACTCAGGGAAATTCTCGCAGGCGATGAACTTACCGTATCTGCCTTCCTTGAAGAGAAGCTCTCCGCCGCAAAGAGGGCATGTCTCGCCTGTCTTCTCGGGCTCGAAAGTAACCTTCTCGATGGAATCCTTAGCGCTCTTAACCTGTGAATCGAACTCAGGATAGAAGTCCTCAAGAACCTTATCCCACTGTTCTTTCCCTTCTTCGACCTTATCGAGGCGATCTTCCATTCCAGCGGTAAAGGATACGTCTACGATCTCCTTGAAGTTGTCGTTCAAGAGGTTTGTAACGATCTTTCCAAGGTCAGTGATAAGGAGCATCCTGCCGTTCTTCTCGATGTAGTTTCTGTCGAGGATCGTGGTAATAGTAGGAGCGTATGTTGAAGGACGGCCAATGCCGTTATCTTCCATAGCCTTGATGAGCGTAGCTTCCGTATAGTGCGGAGGCGGAGTAGTAAACTTCTGTGAAGCATTGAAATCAAGCACTTCAAGCTTCATACCGTCCTCGAGCGGAGGTATCTTGGCTTTTGCTTCGCCATCCTCGCCCTTAGGAGTGTCTTCTGCGATATCGGCATAAAGAACAAGGTATCCCTTGAAGATGACCGTCTCGCCTGCTGCTCTGAAGATCCTGCCGTTGCATGAAGCCTGAACGGTAACAGTATCGAGTTTTGCGGAAGCCATCTGTGTGGCAAGGAACCTGTCCCAGATAAGCGAATAGAGCTTGTACTGATCGTTAGTAAGTGAAGATCTGATGGTTTCAGGATCCATGTCGAAATGAGTTGGCCTGATAGCTTCATGTGCATCCTGTGCGGAATTCTTGTTCTTGTATTCGCGCTTATAACGTGAGCAGTATTCTTCACCGAATCTCTTCTTGATGAGGTCCTTAGCGGCAGCTACGGCCTCTTCCGAGATCCTTACGGAGTCGGTTCTGATGTAGGATACGAGAGCCGTCTGGCCTGCGCCTGAGATCTCGACACCTTCATAGAGCTGCTGGGCAATTGACATCGTCTTCTTGGAAGAGAATCCGAGTCTCTTTGAAGCTTCCTGCTGGAGTGTTGATGTGGTAAACGGAGGATAAGGATTCCTCTCCTTCTTGCCCTTCTTTACGGAATCTACGATCAGAGGGCCGCTTCCGGCGTCCTTGAGAACGCGCTGAGCATCTTCCTCAGTTCTGAGCTCATCCTTAACGGCCTTTCCGCCGTCCATGTATCCGTAGTAACCGAGAAGGAACTTATCGGACTGCTTTCCGGGTGTGGCAAGTGCCTTGATGAGCCAGTATTCCTCAGGTACGAACGCATCGATCTCAGCATCACGGTCCATTACGATCTTGGTGGCAACGGACTGAACTCGTCCTGCGGAAAGACCCTTTCTGACTTTCTGCCAGAGGAGCGGACTCAATTCATAACCTACGAGTCTGTCGAGAACACGTCTTGCCTGCTGTGCATTGGCAAGGTTCATGTCGATCGCCCTGGGACTCTTTATGGCTTCCTGAACGGCAGACTTGGTAATCTCGTTGAATGTGATCCTGCACTTTGACTCAGGATCGATCTTAAGGACCTTGGCAAGGTGCCATGCGATTGCTTCTCCCTCGCGGTCAGGGTCCGTTGCGAGCAGTATCTCATCGCAGCCGGCTGACAGTTCCTTGAGTTCGCGGACGACCTTCTCCTTTCCCTTCATGGTAATATAAAGCGGCTTAAAGCCGTTCTTGACGTCTACGCCGAGATTGTTTGACGGCAGGTCACGGATGTGTCCGAGGGATGCTGTAATCTGGTAATCACTGCCCAGATATCTGCTGATGGTCTTCGATTTTGCAGGAGACTCAACGATTACTAACTTCTTTGCCATTTCAATGTTCCTTTATTTTATATAAATGATATTCATCATTATACAAACCTAAAAAAATGTCAACGCATATTTTCCGTTTTCAAGGACAACCCTTCCCGACATCTGAAGGCCAATCAGAAGCTCTGATATCCTGTAGAACGGAAGCCCCAGGAATCTTGAAAGGCTGTCTATGTCAAGCGGCCTTACTGACAGTTTGTCTTCGATGAGCATTTTCCACTCATCATCAGTCACTTCCTCCGGGACTTTGTCTGCCTTCTGCCTGAGCATGGCGAGATTGTCTTTCGCTTCATTTTTAGCCTCCGACGGCCCGCACTCCGCCTGACATTCCTCCGGGAACTCCATCTTCCTGCATAAGATAGCCTGCGAAACCGAGTCGATGACGTTTTCTATCGAATACAGCACGCAGCATCCGTCCTCGAGCAGTTTCAGTCCTCCGGCCGCGTTCTCGCAGTATATGTTATTTGGCAGCACGAATACTTCCTTGCCCTGTGCGGCAGCAAACGATGCCGTATGAAGAGTTCCCGACCTGGCACCTGCCTCCATTACCAGAGTACAATCCGAAAGTCCCGCAATAAGTCTGTTTCTTGACGGGAAGTATTGCCTCAGCGGCTGCTGGCCGGGCGGCATCTCGGATAAGATCAGTCCCTTACAGGTTATCTGCCTGTAAAGTTCCCTGTTCTCTGCCGGATAGATATTGTCAGGTCCTCCCGCCACTATCGCTATAGTGCTGCCCCTGCCCTCCAAAGCAGCCTGATGCGCCCTGCCGTCCACTCCGGTTGCCATTCCCGATACAATGGTGATTCCTTTATCCGACAGGTCCCTGCTGTAGCTTTCCGTAGCACAGAGAGCGTAGCTTCCGGCATTTCTCGAACCGACCACCGCAACAGCTCCGTTTCCGGAGGCTTGTGTGAGAAGTTCCTTTCGGCCTTTCCCGAATATGACACGCGGCATGCCTCCGAGCACCCTGAAGTTCAGCGGATAATCCTTATCGTTCACAGACAGCACGAAGATGGAGTTTTGCGAAGCTATGTCAACGTATCTGCCGCATGCTTTGACCACCCTGTCATTTGAATCTTTCCATTCGGATATCTTCCTCATGGTGATATTGCTGAGACAGTATTCCTTTATCCTGCTTTCAGGCATTGACGCCAGATCATACATATCCCTGTGCGTCCTTATGAGACCACTGTCGATCATCTCACGTATGGTCTTGTAATCAACGGTGGTATTCATCCTTACTGCCGTATAGTAGAAATCCTTCATTTGATCTTTTGAATAGTCCATAACTCTGTCCTCACATTTCATGCATCCTGAACATAGCGGCTTCCGCAACGTCAGATCTGATCACGTCATCTCTTCCTTCATAGTCCGCTATCGTCCTCGCGAGCCTTAATGTCTTCTGATACCCCCTTGCGGAGAAAAGCCCCTTCGACGCCAGCTCCGAACAGTAATCCAGAATGTCTTTCGAAAGCATCATTGCATCTGCGATGTTTGATGCCGTTACGCCGGAATTGAATGTCCGCTTCCCGTAACGTTCTCTTTGCCTCTCCCAGCAAAGAGCGATCTTCTCTCTTACCGCAGGGCTTTTCGCATCCCTTTCATCCGCATACATTAAAGCCATGTCATCCTTTCCGATCGAACGCATCTCGCTGAAGATGTCTATCCTCTCAAGGAAAGGACCTGACAGTTTGTTCATGTAACGCCTTATTGAACCCGCCGTACATCTGCATCTCGAACCCGGCTCATAGAACATGCCGCATTTACACGGGTTTCCCGCTCCCACAAAGATAAGTTCCGCGGGATACGTACATACAATGCCGTTATGGAACAGCCTGACTTCACGGTCCTCGAGCGGTTTTCTCATTAGGTCCAATACCTGAGACGGGAATTCCATGATCTCATCTGCGAAAAGGACTCCGTGATTTGCCAGTGCCATCTCACCCGGGGTCATGCTCACCGCATTTCCCAACAGTTTTCCCGGTGTCACGTCCGGGCTTATCACCCTTACGGGACGGTCTGTACTGATCTTTGCGGCGGGCCCGTCCAGAGCCTCATAAAGCGCATACACATCTCCTGTTTCATCAGGATCCAGCGGAGGAAGGATCCCCGCCAGGATCCCGGCAGCCATGGTCTTGCCAGATCCCGGACTTCCGAGCAGGAGCATGTTATGAAACCCTGCTGCCGAAAGCACTATCGCCCTCTTGGTCTTCTCCTGTCCTTTAAGCATGGAGATGTCTATCCTTTCAGACACATCAGCCTCCATTTCACCGAGGTCAAACCTTTCAGGTCTGTATCCCGTGAATGCGAACACGGAGCTTGCATCGGAAAGTGTCTTTACGCACTGGCCCTGCGCTCCCGTACAGCGTGCACTGTCACGCTCGTCTTCAGGAATGATCACATATTCAAATCCGGCTGTACGGGCTTTGTTCAGCCTTAATGCCGCTCCCGGAGTTCCTTTCACGCTCCCGTCGAGGCTGAGTTCTCCCTCGGCGTACACTCTTTTCTCACGCGGGAACGGTATCTGGCCGGAAGCGAAAAGGATCCCGACAGCCATGGCCAGATCAAATCCCGAACCGGACTTTTTCATATATGCCGGTGTGATGTTTATGGTCACGTGTCCCTTCGGCATCTTATAGCCCGCCGACCCCAATGCGGATATCAGCCTTCCTTGTGACTCCCTTATGGATGAATCGCACAATCCGATAACAGAGAAAGTCGGGATACCCGGCGTGACAGATATCTCAAGCTCTGATATGACGCATTCCGTGCCTCTTGTAAAACCCGAATAGATCCTTGCTACAGATGGTTTTCCTGACATATGACGGCCTCCTTTGTATATATTCGTTCAGAATACCCCCGGAAGTCCTGTGAAAAACCATACAAAAGCCGACAAAAACCGACAAAGACAAGTGTGTTATAATGCTCGGGATATAATAATAGTAAAAGAGGTACCTATTTATGAAATTAGGAATCGTCGGACTCCCGAACGTCGGCAAGAGTACATTGTTCAATGCCATCACCAGAGCAGGAGCCGAAGCTGCGAACTATCCCTTCTGCACCATTGAGCCGAACGTCGGCGTAGTTGCCGTTCCTGACGAAAGACTTGATAAGCTCGCCGAGATCTACAATCCCGAGAAATACACTCCGGCCGTTGTAGAGTTCGTTGACATCGCAGGCCTCGTCGCAGGTGCCTCCAAGGGCGAAGGTCTCGGAAACAAGTTCCTTTCCAACATCAGGGAATGCGACGCGATCGTTCATGTCGTAAGATGCTTTGACGATCCCAACGTAGTTCACGTAAACGGAAACGCAGATCCTGCAAGGGACATCGAGACGATCGACGTTGAGCTCATCCTCTCCGACCTCGAGATCATGGAAAAAAGAGTCGAACGCACAAAGAAGCTCTTAAGAGGCGGCGACAAGAAGATGCAGGCAGAGCTCGACTGCTATGAGAAGATCGTATCTGTCCTCGCTGAAGGCAAGAGCGCAAGGACCATCGAGTTTACCGAAGACGAGCTCGAATTCACCGGTGACCTCCAGCTCATCTCCATGAAGCCCGTCCTCTACTGCGCAAACATCAAGGAAGATGACATCAAGAATCCTGATATCCCTTATGTTCATACCGTTGAAGAGATCGCAAAGAACGAGGGTTCCGGCGTAGTCGTCATCTCCGCAAAGATTGAGGAGGAACTCGGCCAGCTGGACGCTGAAGACCGTCAGGTATTCCTCGATGACCTCGGCATCGAGAGCGCCGGTCTCGACAAGATGATCCAGGCTTCCTACACTCTCCTGGGTCTCATATCCTTCCTTACCGCAGGTCCCAAGGAAGTACGCGCATGGACCATCAAGAACGGCACCAAGGCTCCCCAGGCTGCAGGCAAGATCCACTCCGACTTTGAAAGAGGATTCATCCGCGCGGAAGTCGTTGCTTATGATGACCTCATGGCTTGCGGTTCATATAACGCTGCCAAGGAAAAAGGCCTCGTAAGATCCGAAGGCAAGGAATACGTAATGCATGACGGTGACGTTGTAGTCTTCAGATTCAACGTCTGACATATCCTGATAACAAAAACACAAAGGGTGTCTCAAATGAGGCACCCTTTTTTCGAACAAAACTATCCGGCGACATCATACGAAGTAACCCGATATAGAGTAATCTTCCTAAAAAATTCCTGGAAACGTCTTTTTAGGAAAAAATCAGAGCACTTTATAGCAAATTTACTTATTTTTTGACTTTTAGATGGTGTTTTAGGTATTTTTCAGGAAAAACGAAAAGTCTGCGGCTTACGGTTTTAGGCCGCAACTTTTATCAGTTCTTTTTGAATGACTCCTCGGCAATGCTCTCTATGCCGCTTATGATGAACGCTATGCCCGAGAAACGGATTACCGTGAGCGTACCGCTGAACGGGTTGATCAGCAGCGCTATGCCGGCTACGATCAGCGCAACAGAAAGCATAAGCATGACACACCAAAGGATGTCTTTTAGCTTAGGAACGAGTGTACAGTTCCTAAGCTTAACGATTCCGTCAATGAGGAAATAAATACCGATGACGAATGACAGGAGCTGCATAACAAGATTCGGCCTGATCATGAAGATGATTCCGAGTACCGTAATGATTATCGAATAAACGAGAACGATCTCGGCACCTGCAGCGTTTCCGTAATTCTCTTCCTTAAATGACTTGATGCAAAGCGCATAATCGACGGCACCTGCGATTCCCGCGACTACGAGAACGATGCCCCAGAGTATTCCAAGCACGCCTGAAACAGTTTCCGGGAACAGGAAAAAGAACACACCCGCAAGTGCGGTCATGAAACCGCTTATGTATTTCGGGACTCTGGAAACGCTCTTATTCTTTGTCATCAGACTTTTCTTCCTTCACGGTTACATCGGCATTCCGGGTTGCTGCGTTCGCTATCGCCTTGGACAGGTTTGCTATGAGTATATACGTTACGATGAATACTGTCATTATCATGACTTCCGATATGACTATGAAAGCCACAGGAACGCCTTTAAGGGCGAATGCCAGGATGAGGATCAGAATGGTTCCCGATATATAAACGGCTGAACCCGCCCTGTAGTAATTCCTGAACTTGCCGGAAAACAGAGGATTCTTTGTAAACAGCAGATATACGAAAAACAGTACGGAGACCGCCGTAAAACATGCCGCCGTGATCACCGCTGCCGTATTCATATCCTGATACCCCTCGAATGGAGCTGCTCCTTGATGAGCTTTTCGACCTTGTCGTTCAGGCTTTCGAGATCCCATGAATTATCGATCGAGAAATCGCCCAAAGCGCAGTACTCGTCATCAGACATCTGCATGTCGATCCTCCTGCCGGCTTCCTCCTTTTCAAGGCCGCGCTTTGCAAGCCTTGCAAGCCTTACGTCCTTGTCGCATGTCACGACCCAGATCTGGTCGCACATGTCGGTAAACCTGGTTACGGGGATCGGAACATCGAGAACGACACACTTTGTCCCCTTCTCTTTTTCCTTCTGGACCTGTTCTTCCATTTCATCGAAAACAAACCTGTGAACGATGGAACTCAGGACATCGAGCTTTTTCTTATCAGAAAAAACGATCTGCGAAACAGCCTTGCGGTTCATTACCCCGCCCGCGCTTATGGCTTTGGGGCCGAATTCCTCAGCAATCGCAGGGATTGCCTTTCCTCCGGGTTCGGTTACTTTTCTGGAGATCTCGTCGGCATCAAGCACAAGGACACCCTTTTCGCGAAGGATGCCGCTTACAGTACTCTTTCCGCTTCCGATCCCGCCTGTGATTCCAAGTACAAACATTATTTAGCGCTGAGCCAGTCCTTTCCTGTACCCACTTCGGCAACGAGCGGTACCGACAATAACGCTGAAGCCTCCATCTCCCTCTTGAGGATCTCAGATGCCTTTTCAGCATCCTTTTCGGGGCATTCTACTATAAGTTCGTCATGTACCTGCATGACGAGTTTCGCATCGGGAAGTTCGTTCTTGAGCGCATCGCTGACGCGGTTCATGGCAATCTTGATTATGTCGGCCGCAGTACCCTGGATAGGCGTGTTCATCGCGGCTCTGAAACCGAAATTCCTTATGTTCCTGTTCTGGCTCTTGAGTTCTGACAAGATCCTCTTCCTGCCGAACATCGTCTCGACATAACCGTTCTTCTCACCGTTTTCCTTGAGGCCGTTCAGATACTTCATTATGCCGGGGAACTGATTCTCGTATTCCTTGATGAGAGTTCCCGCCTCCTTGAAGCCGATTCCGAGATCAGTCGCAAGGCCGTAATCGGAAATGCCGTAAATGATACTGAAATTGACTGTTTTGGCGATTGAACGCATCTTATGGGTAACGGCATCCTCGTTAACGCCGTAAACCTTGGCGGCAGTCTTCCTGTGGATGTCCTCACCATCGATGAACGCGGAGCACATGGTCTCGTCATTTGAGAGCGCAGCCAAAAGCCTGAGTTCAATCTGTGAATAGTCGGCATCGACGAGAACACAGCCTTCAGAAGCCGTAAATGCCTCTCTGAGCCTCGATCCCTCATCAGACCTTACCGGGATGTTCTGAAGGTTAGGCTCGGTCGAGGAAAGCCTTCCCGTGTTGGTCATTGCCTGCGTGAACGTGGTATGTATGCGTCCGTCATTCCTGATGGAACGCGTAAGTCCTGCAGCATAAGTGGAATCGAGCTTTGAAAGCTCTCTGTACTTGATTATCTCTTCGATCACCGGATGGTATTCCCTGAGCCTGTTGAGCTCATCAATACCCGTGGAAAACGCGCCGTTCTTGCCCTTCTTGCCGTGAGGAAGGTTCAGGCCTTTCTCGCCGTAGAGAACGTCTCCGAGCTGTTTCGGCGAATTGACGTTAAAATGCATCCCTGTCAGATCAAAGATGCGCGCTTCAATATCTTCGAGCCTGTTCGTGTATTCTGCGTGGAGCGCATCGAGCCTTTCGCGCGAAACGTGCATTCCAGCACGCTCGATCCTGTCGAGGGTTATTACGAGCGGGAACTCGATGTCAAAGAGGAGCTTTCTGATCTTCTCTTCGCTTTCAAGCTTATGCAGAAGGATCCTGGCCACTGCGGTTATGCAGCAAAGACGTCTGCCTTCTTTTTTGAGCTCCTCTTCAACGTTTACAGAAGATGAAAGCTCGTCAAAAAGCGACAGCTGCACGGCCTTGTTCTTCTCCTCGATGACCGGATAGAGCGATCCGGTCGTATATTCATAAAGCCTCTCAAGGTCAGACTTGCCTTCGATGAGATTCATTACATATCCGCAGATCTCGATGTCGAAGACCGAGTTTACCGCAGGGAGAGGCTTATCTATCTGCTTTGACCTGTCCTTGTACCCGTATGCCGCAGGGATAATATTCCCTTTAGAAAAGGCCTTCAACGCCTCTTCTTCGGTCATGCAGTAAAGCTTTGCATTATCGCAATCGAGCAGCAGCACGTACTTGCCGTTCGATGTGGTGACAAAATCAATGCCGGCGGCGAGCTCGCCTGCGGGAAGTTCACATCCGCCCATAACGAGTTCGAAGCCGTCGTTTAAGAGCGCTGCAAGCTTATCCATAACAGCCTTGGAAGCTTCGTCCATCTCCTGTGCGGGAGCTGCAGCTTCGCTTCTCTGCATGCCGTCAAGGCCGAACTTTTTAATGAGCATCTTGAGCGACAGGGCCGAGAGCCTGTTATACAGCGCCTGGCTGTCGGAAGGTGTCCCGGAGAAAACAGCCTTATCAAGACCGAACGGTACGGGAGCATCCCTGTCGATCGTGCAGAGCTTGATATTCATGGCAAGAAGATCTCCTGAAGAAGAGATCCTTGCACTCAATGCGGGAGAAAGCTTGTCTGCGTTTGCCATTACTCCTTCACACGAACCGTAATCGGCAATGAGCTTGAACGCCGTCTTCTCGCCTACTTTTTCAACTCCCTTGATATTGTCCGAGTTATCACCCATCAGCGCCTTTACCTGAACAAAAACTTCAGGCTTAACGCCGTAGGTCGTTTCAAATCTTTCCCTGTCGAAAAGGACTCTCGGTTCTTTGTCCTTGCCCGACTGCGGCATTACGACGGAGACTCTGTCGGAAATGAGCTGGAAATCGTCGTGATCGCCGCTGAATATGAATACATCCATGCCGGCCTGTTCGCCCATCTTTGAGAGCGTTCCTATGAGGTCATCGGCTTCATATCCGGCAAGCTCCATACGGGATACTCCCCAGAGATCGAGGATCTCCTTTACAACGGGCATCTGTGCGGCAAGATCGTCAGGCATACCTTTTCTGTTTGCCTTGTAATCAGCGCTCATCTTATGTCTGAACGTTGGTTCTCTCCTGTCGAAAAGAACGCAGACACTGTCGGGCTTATATTCACCCATAACGCCCAGGATCGAATTGAAGAAGCCGTTAACGGCTCCTGTAGGCGTACCGTCAGGCGCCGTCATTGGCGCGCGTCCTATAACCGCATAGTATGCGCGGTTGATTATAGAGTTACCGTCTACTAAAAGGAGCCTGCTCATTATCAGTCCTCCACGGGTGATCCGCCCTGGGATCTTTTCTGCTCTTCGATCTCCTTGTTCCTGACCGTGTGAGCGGTGCTGATCATGAGCTTGATGCGGTTGAGCTGGTTAGCTTCAGATGCACCCGGGTCATAGTCGATCGGAATGATGTTCGAATTCGGATACTGGCGGCGGAGTTCCTTGATCATGCCCTTGCCGGTTACATGGTTAGGCAGGCAAGCAAAAGGCTGCGCACAGATTATGTTCGGAACGCCGTCCTGGATAAGCTCGATCATTTCAGCCGTAAGGAACCATCCCTCTCCGCATGAGTTGCCGCAGCTCAGGACACTTGAAGACTTCTCGGCGAGTTCCTGGATCCTCTCGGTCAGCATGAACTTGCCGCCTGTAGCCTTAAACTCGCGGTTGATGGGCTTTCTCAAAGACTCAAGGAACTTAATTCCCTGCTTCATGATATATCCTGTCTTCTTGCTCTTGCCGAGGTTCTCAGCCTGCCAGATCGGGTTGTACGCACAGTAAAGGAAGAAATCCAAAACGCCGGGCAGCACGCCTTCGCAGCCTTCCGCCTCGATAACGTCGATCGCGTTGTTGTTTGCGTCAGGCTGGAACTTGACGAGGATCTCGCCTACGAGTCCTACCCTCGGCTTTCTGGGAATGTCGAGGAGCGGGAGAGCGTCAAATTTCTGAACGGCAAACTTGATGAATGCCTTGTACTTTGTGATGACAGGAACATTCTCGAGATCAACGCCGATGTCTGCAAGGCAGTCGCGGATCTTTTTCTTCTGCTCGGGCGACTTCGAATAGTAGCTGTTAGGCATCATCTTGTCGTAGCGTTCTGAGAGATCGTCTGAAACGCCCTTGGGATTGAGCATGCGGCGGCCGATCTTGTTGATGTATGAATAAAGCGCATTTGCGGAACCTTCAACCTTCTCGTAAGGCCTTACGCGCAGGAGCAGTGTAGTAAGCATGTCTCCGAGGCTCAGAGCCTTGACCGCATCAAGCAAGAATCCTGCCGTGTATTCGAATCCCTCATTCTTCTCGAATCTCTGAGCAGATATCGTGATTACGGGGATCTGCGGATAACCCGCTTCCCTCAGGGCTTTTCTTAAGAATGCAACATAGTTTGTGGCACGGCATCCTCCGCCCGTCTGCGTGATGGCGAGCGTCGTATTGTCGGGATCGATATCGCCCTTGAGGATCGCGTTGATCATCTGACCGATAACGATTATCGTCGGGAAACATGCGTCGTTGTTAACGTATTTAAGACCGCACTCGATATCTTCCCTCGTTGCCTGCTTGAGGAGCTTGAGCTTATATCCGTGCTTATGGAAAACAGCTTCAACGAACTCAAACTGGATCGGAGCCATCTGCGGAGCAAGAATAGTATGGTTCTTCTTGTTCTCCTTGGTAAACTCCACCCTGCGCATCGTGTAAGGAGCGTCATCAGGCTGAGCGTCAGCCGACGGATAGAGCTTTTCTACAGCAGTGCCGCTCTGCTCAAGTTCTGCACGCTCGTTCATGGCAACAACGAGTGATCTCATTCTGATCCTTGCAGCACCGAGGTTGCTTACCTCGTCGATCTTAAGCAGCGTATAGAGCTTGCCTGAAGATTCGAGGATCTCCTGGACCTGATCCGAAGTAACGGCGTCAAGTCCGCATCCGAAGCTCGTAAGCTGGACAAGTTCAAGGTCCGGCCTTGTGATAACGTAAGCGGCTGCCTCGTAAAGTCTTGTGTGATACATCCACTGGTCGATTACGCGGATAGGACGCTTGAGCCTTCCGGGTCTTGCGACAGAGTCCTCTGTAAGGACTGCAAGTCCGAGTGAATTGATCATCTCAGGGATTCCGTGGTTGATCTCCGGATCGATGTGGTAAGGCCTGCCTGCGAGAACAACGCCCTTAAGGCCCTTCTCTTCCATTTCCTTCAGGATCTCTATGCCCTTTTGACGGATGTCTTCCTTGAAGTTGAAATACTCCTCTGCACCTGCAGCAACTGCCGCTTTGGCTTCTTTGAGCGAAACCGCAGTGTAATCGAAGATCTTGACGAGCTGCTCTGCAACGCAGTCAAGATTGTCCAAAGGCATAAAAGGATTGAGATAACGTATCTCCTTTTCCTTGAGGTTCTCAACGTTGTTACGGATAACCTCAGGGTAAGAGCATACGATCGGGCAGTTATAGTGGTTGTTTGAACCCTGGTTCTCAATATTCTCATAAGGAACATCAGGATAGAATATCGTCTTGATGCCTCGTGAGATAAGGTTCTCGATATGGCCGTGCGCAAGCTTTGCGGGATAGCAGACGGACTCCGAAGGGATCGTCTCCATACCCGATTCGTAGAGCTTGTGCGAAGATCTTGCTGAAATGAGGACCCTGAATCCGAGCTTTGTAAGCACCGTAAACCAGAACGGATAATTCTCATACTGGTTCAATACTCTCGGGATGCCGATCTCGCCTCTGGGTGCATCCTCAAGCTTAAGCGGCTGATATTTGAATGTCCTGTTGTACTTGTAAGCAAACAGGTTGGGTATCTTTTCCTTCTGATCCGCGGGTTCTTTATCAAGAGCGATGTCCTCGCCTCTTTCGCAACGGTTTCCGGAAACGAACTTCCTGCCGTTGGAGAACGTTGCGATCGTAAGCCTGCAGTGGTTCGTGCATCCCGGGCACTGAGTATTCTCAGTCTCCATGGTGAAAGAATCGAGTTCATCTCTTCCGAGGAGCTTTGATCTGGCACCGTCCTTGCAGCGTCTCTGCGCAATGAGGGCGGCACCGAAAGCACCCATAAGCCCTGCAACGTTCGGTCTGATGACGTCTCTCTTTGAAACGAGCTCAAAGCAGCGCAGGATAGCGTCATTGAGGAATGTACCGCCCTGAACGACGATGTTCTTGCCGAGCTGCTCGGTATCTCGGATCTTGATGACCTTGTAAAGAGCATTTCTGACTACTGAATACGAAAGGCCTGCAGAGATGTCGCCAACCGAAGCGCCTTCCTTCTGAGCCTGCTTGACCTTTGAGTTCATGAATACTGTGCATCTCGTTCCGAGATCGACAGGCTTTGTCGAAGAAAGCGCTGCCGCGGCGAACTCAGGTGTAGTAAGGCCGAGCGTTTCGGCGAATGTCTGGATGAATGATCCGCAGCCTGAAGAGCATGCCTCGTTGAGCATGATGGAATCGATAACACCGTTCCTGATCTTCATGCACTTCATGTCCTGGCCGCCGATGTCGATGATGAAATCAACGTCCGGACAGAAGAATTTTGCGGACTGGAAGTGAGCCATTGTCTCGATCTCGCCGAGATCAATGTTAAGGGCTGCCCTGATGATGTTCTCACCATATCCTGTTACGCAGGAATAAGCGATGTAGCAGTCAGAAGGCATCTTAGAGTAGATGTCCTTCATGATGGTAACCGCGCTCATTACCGGGTTGCCCTTGTTGCTTGCGTAGTATGTGTAAACAAGCTCGCCTTTTGTATTTATGACGACCGCCTTCGTGGTAGTGGAACCTGCGTCAATACCTAGGAACAGTGCGCCCTTCTGATCCTTGAAATCGAGGACAGGGATCATGTCCTTCTTGTGGCGCTCGTCAAACGCCTTCTTGTCTTCCTCACTCTTGAAGATGGGATCGATCCTGATGATGTCGGGAACGAATCCTTCACGGTTCTTGAGCTTCTCGAGGAGATCGGAGAGCAGCACGGGGTTCTTTCCGTCGGCAGAGAGTGCAGCGCCCAGAGCTACATAGATCTGAGCGTCATCAGGCATCCAAAAGGAATCAACCTTCTCGGCAAGCGTTCTCTCAAACGCATTCCTGAGCTCGGAATTGAAGAAAAGCGGGCCTCCCAAGAAAGCAACGTTGCCCTTGATGGGTCTGCCGCATGCAAGACCCGAAATAGTCTGATTAACGACTGACTGATAGATGGATGCTGCAAGGTCTTCCTTTGCGGCGCCTTCATTGATAAGAGGCTGAAGGTCGCTCTTTGCGAAAACTCCGCATCTTGAAGCGATGGTGTAAAGCGATCTGTAGTCCTTAGCGAAATTATTGAGGCCGTCAGCGTCTGTCTGAAGGAGTGAAGCCATCTGATCGATGAATGCTCCCGTACCGCCCGCGCAGGTACCGTTCATTCGCTGCTCCAGGACAGGATGCATGTAAGTGATCTTGGCATCCTCTCCGCCAAGCTCGATGATTACGTCAGTCTCAGGATGATACTTCCTGATAGCCACGGTCTCGGCCATGACTTCCTGGGTAAACTTAAGTCCGAGCCAGTTGGCGACCGAAAGACCGCCTGAACCGGTAATTACGGTATCGACCTTTATTCCGGGGAACTTTTTGTTAAGATCCTCGAAAAGCTCGTTCAAAAGACCGGATACATCCGAATGATGTCTCTTGTATTCGCTGTGGATCGTCTTCTCACCGTCGAGAAGAACGACCTTGATAGTCGTTGATCCAATATCAAGCCCTAAACTGTAGAACTTGTCCATCTACTGTCCTCCACACTCGCTTATTTCCTGTTTCCCTTCGAAGGAGCACCCTTCGGCTGGACAATGCCGGACGGCATCTGCGCCGCCGTATCGGAATATTTTGCACCGCTGACGGAACCCGGGTTCTGCCTTTTGTCAGAAGACCTTGATGAGGCTGCCGTCCTTCTTCTTGCAGGAATGCTTCCGAAGACCTTAAGAGACTTTTCCTTGAGCTCGGCAAGCCAGCTGAGCTGCTCGTTCTTAAGGCTCTCTCTGAAGTTCCTGTTGACCAGTCCTGACTTAAATTCCTCGCGCAGAGATACGCGAAGGAGCTCATCCGGAACGCCGAGAGCGAGATCAAACAGGTGTCCGAAAGAATCGTACGCAACGAGCCTTAAGGACTCCATGATCTTTCTGACGTTCTCCTCATAGACATTTACATCGCACTTAAGTCCCAGCTGATACATCATGCCGGTAAAGTTGAGATTGATGTACGGAAGATTGCCCGAAAATATGAGGTGCAGGCAGATAAGCTTCATATAAGACTCGAGATTGATGCATTCCTGATCGCAGATAAGCGCAAGCTGGCCGTCTGCGGTCATTGCGGAAATATCAGACCTCTCGCCTTCAAATCCGTTTGCCCATAAAAAATAGAGCTCACGGAATACTTCGTTCTTGAAATGCTCGAAATCCCTTGTAAGGGGCTCGGCTAAGATCTTGTTTCCGAGATTGAAGATATACTGCATGTAAGACACTTCGAGATAGCTCGGAACAGAGAAATATTTGAAATATGCAGCCACGTCACGGCTGTTGAATATGTATGTGTGCAAAAGAACAAAAACCTCTACGCATTATTTTTCAGTATAAAATTATAGCATAACGCGCGCGTTATACTTGTCAGAATTGGCTGATTTTTCAGGACAAAAAGCACCCGAAAATGGTGCTAACCATTAAAAACCGATAACTCCCGTTAAACCAAGTATCAAAACGGCCACTCCGAGAGCGATCCTGTACCATCCGAAGCACGTAAATCCGTGCTTTTTGATAAAGCTCATCAAGCCTTTGATAACAAAGAGACTGACTACGAATGCGGTAACCATTCCGATAGCAAGGAGCGCTATTTCATTACCCTGTACGTCACCCTTGAACTTGACTATCTTCAAAAGGCTTGCGCCAAACATGACAGGAATCGCAAGGAAGAACGTGAATTTGGCTGCCGCCTCGCGCTTGATTCCCATTCCGAGAGAGCCGACGATCGTTGAGCCTGATCTTGAAGCACCCGGAAATATAGCTGCCAGGAGCTGGAAGATGCCGATCATGAAAGCATGGCCCCAGTTGATCTGGCCTACCGTCTTTATCTTGAACTCCTTATCCTTCATGATGTGCTCGACAACGATGAAAGCAATACCGAAAACAATAAGGGCGATCGCTACCACAACATAGTTGTAAAGATGCTCGTCGAGCCAATCATCGAAAAGAACGCCAACTATTGCTGCTGGAATGCATGCAACGGCTATCTTGAACCACATGATGAACTTATCCTTCATGATCCAGCGGCCGATGCCGGATTCCGACAGCGGATGGCTGTTGCGCTTGATGCCGAACGGCCAGATATCCCACCAGAAAACGACCATGACAGCCAGGATCGCGCCAAGCTGTATGACTACGAGATAAAGATCATAGAATTCAGGCGAAACGTTGAGCTTAAGGAATTCGTTCAATATGATCATGTGACCTGTCGAAGAGACGGGAAGCCACTCGGTAATTCCCTCGACAACGCCGAAAATAAAGGCTACAAAATAATCCCACATAATAATCTAAGACTCCAAATCTGAATTGACCGTCTTATCTTATCACTTTTATCATTCTGTTGTATGCGCAAACTATGGCACGTACGGATGACTTGGTTACAGAGCTTGAAACGCCTGCTCCGATATAGGTTTTACCGTCCTGCTTGCTCAAGATCTCAATGTATGTGATAGCCGCAGAGTCAGAACCGCTCTTCATGGCGTGCTCGGAATAGTCCTTGATCTCAAAATCAACACCTGTATAAGTCTTAAACGCAGTTACAAAAGCGTCAAGAAGACCGTTACCGGTACCTTTGACGGTAACAGGCGTCCCATTATCGGTAATCACGGCTTCAACAGTCGAGATCTGCTCGCTGTCCTGCTGCTCCGAGAACGTCTTCAGTCCGTAAGGCTCGAGGACATTGATATACTTGTCGTCAAACAGATCAAAGATCTGCTGTGGTGTAAGTTCGTTCTCTATGCCGTTTTCTTCAGTGGCAGCCTTAACAACAGGCAGAAAGCTGCGCAGGAAGCTTCTCGGCATATGAATACCGAAATGTTTTTCCATGACATAAGAAATCCCGCCTCTTCCGGACTGGGAATTGATCCTGATAACGGGCTCATACTGGCGTCCGACATCAGCAGGATCTATAGGCAGATAAGGCACGGCCCAAACAGAAGAATTGCGCTCTTCCATCTTCTTCCTGCCCTTATTGATCGCATCCTGATGAGAACCTGAGAATGCGGTAAACACGAGCTTTCCAGCCCAGGGATGTCTGGGTTCCACCTTCATGCCGGTGCAGTCTTCATAAACATCGATGACATTGTTCATGTCAGAGAAATCGAGCTGCGGATCAACGCCCAGCATCAGCATATTTATTGCGAGAGTAACGATATCAACGTTACCGGTCCTCTCACCGTTTCCGAAGAGCGTGCCTTCCACCCTGTCAGCTCCCGCCATCAGGCCGAACTCTGACGTTGCAACGGCAGTCCCCCTGTCATTATGTGTATGCAGAGAAACAACGATGTTATCTCTCCATCTTGTATGAGTACAGAAATATTCAACCTGATCCGCGAAAACATTGGCTGTCTGATATTCAACGGTCTCAGGCAGATTGATTATCGCTTTATGCTCAGTTGAGGGCTTCCATATGTCGAGTACAGCATCACAGATCCTGACTGCAAATTCCGGCTCCGTAGACGAGAAACTCTCGGGAGAGTATTCAAGTATAAAATCCGTACCGCTCTCATCCTTGGAAATGTACTCCATTATCAGCCTTGCGCCGACTTCAGCCAGATCTATGCAGTCTTCCGGCGAGAAACCGAAGACAACGTCTCTCTGGAGCGTACTAGTGGAATTATACAGGTGTATTATCGCCTTTTTGCAGCCTTTCACAGCCTCCATCGTCTTCTCGATGATGTGGGGTCTGGACTGTGTGAGAACCTGAATGGCTACGCCGTCAGGAATCAGATCGTTATCGATCAGATAACGGCAGAAATTGTAATCCGTCTCAGATGCAGCCGGGAAACCGATCTCGATCTCCTTAAATCCGATCTCACACAAAAAGGTGAAGAACTCGACTTTCTGGTCAAGTGTCATGGGCACCTCGAGAGCCTGGTTACCGTCTCTCAAGTCAACAGAACACCAGATCGGAGCCTGTGAAATAGCTCTGGTCGGCCACTTACGCTCAGTCATGGGGACTGTGGGATAAGCCTCATATTTCTTATTGTTCATGCCCGGCACCTCCTTGTACCAATCAAAAAGCCCCCTCGTCTCAAACATAGAGACGAAGGGGCGTTCGCGGTACCACTCTATTTCACGGCATAAGCCGTGCACTCACAAGATACGGGATGCTATCCGATATCAGTGTCCCTGTAACGTGGGACAGATCCGTTCAAGTCTAATTGCTTTAAGCTTTCAACCGAATGCTCCGGAGCGAGTTCCTTAACCGGCTTCTTATCTGCTCACACCACCCGCAGACTCTCTGTAAAGACGCCTGATGAAGTACTATTCCCCTTCACCGCATTTATCTATTTAGTTTCGGTTACTTTAACACAACCCAAGCGAAAAGGTCAACCTTTCGGGATTTATGCATCACTTTTACTCTTGATATGCTTCCTTACATCGTATTTTGCAAACGACTGCTTTTATATTCATATGATCATTCTATCCTTTCATCAACTTATAGATTATCAGCAACGAATTATATCAATAATGCCCTTCGTCTCATCTTTTGAGATAAAGGGCAATTAATAAGCATCTCAAAATACCTAAAGATCTGAGTTTTAATTCTCAAGTTTCATATAGTAAGTCATATTGCTTAAACGTAAACTTAAGCACTCAGAATCTCCGTATACGTAATTTGCATCAACTAAACCTTCAGAAATCAGTTTGTTGGCAGCAACTTTGTTTTCTTCAATTACATTCGGCAACAGCGCATTCATTCGTTCAACATATTTCTTAACATTTTGAACATCTTCCTGATCAATCTCCCCACCAGTAAACTTCTTTTGTGCCAAAGAATAAATCATACAGGAAAAGCTATCTATCTCAACCAATGCTTCATCATGAGTAAACATTGAATATTTAGCATCTACAGATAGTTCACCCCAATGCCTTAACTCCGTGTTATACCAATCATCAATCATCTTCGCTTTTATTTCTTCATTGTTTTCCAACAGTGGTACAAATTCATCATATTTCGCATGCATATATGCTGAAAATCTGCTTTTAAGATCCGTATCGCTCTTCAAAACGGAAACAGATTCCAATTTTGCATTAAATAGAGTTTCTATTAAATCTTCAAATTCTTTCATAATCGTTCTCCTATTTATGTAATAACAAATAGTTAATCTTATATTTATTTACCATTGAACTAATTTGATTTAATGCAATCTTTTTAGAAGCAGGCAATGTATTATTATCTATAGCTACATCAAATTGATAGGACATATTATCAAAAAAGCCCGGTCCGCCATACTTATCAAAATGTTTTCTCATACAATTAGGATCGTTTTTAAAATACGCATGATCAAACATTCTCTTATTATTTCCAAATGAATACAAGTCATTAATATAGTGAGCCGTCTCATCATATGAGCAATCTGGATTACTATATGAAGGATTAGCCCTTTTCATAACACCAAGAGTATAATTCTGTGTCAGTGATTCATTAATCCCTACATTATTTCCGTTAATACTGACACCTCTTCTATATTCAACCACTTTACCAGTAATATCATATACATCGTTGGCAGACATTTGATGAAAGTTTTCATGAATACCAGTTTCTTTCGCTTGATCAACACCAAAAGAAATATCAACATATGATTTTTTACCATTATTAAAACCCATGATATTCTCAGTATAACCAAGTCCATATTGCATTCTTGCTTGTGTATGAGTTATAGCAAACGTATTATCTTGAACTTTTGCCTGCATTTTTGAAGGAGCAATAAATCTATCCAAGCCATTATCTCTGATATACTGTTTCATTTCAGAGTCAGCCTGAGGCAACACATAGTTGTTTATATACTTCTTATCATCATGGGATTTCTTTATTTTACCCAAACCTAATAAATTATCATCACTTACGTCAGCAGTTGAAGCTCTCCTTCCAAGCCCGCCAAGTTTCTTAGTTCTATCACCGGCAAAAGGAACATCCGCTAACGAGTCCCAATCAGCCGAACCGGAATTAGAAGCCGGTGCCAATTCTCCTGCTTTCTCAGGATTAAAACTATCCAACGTTTCCGGTCCAGTTTCAGGATTATAACCTTTTCTGCCAAGTCCACCGGATTTCTTCGGCGTATCAAAATCACTAAAAGACGCACTACCGATATCACCAGCATCACCATTTACCATGTTATTAACATGGATTGCCCTGGCACCAAGAGCGCCTGGATTATGCGCATTACGCTGCTCATTCGCAGCCTCATAAAAGTTCCTGCTCGCACCTGCCGGTGCTCCTCCAGTCCTGCCGGCTCTTGCTCCGGCTCCACCACCTGCTGCTCCTGAAGCAACACTACCACCCAGAATCGCTGCAGCTTGGGACAGCTGGCCGAGACTTTGCTGAAATCCGCCGGCTGCCGTTGAAGCAACGTTGCCATAGTCTCCGCCAAACGAAGAGACTAATTGAATATTCTGATTGGCACGGGTAGCCGAATCCTGAATATCAGCCAATGTTTGCTGCTCTTGCTGTTCAATACGGTTTAATTCCCCTTCAACTTCCCTCTGATCGCGTTCAAGCTCGTTATCTCTCTGCTTTAAATCGCTGATCTCCTTTTTGACTTCATTTATCTTTGCCATTACAGAAGAGATCTGAGAACTGTTGTCATTATCTTCGCTGCTCGAGTTCTTTAGATTCTCCAGTTCGGTCATTAAGCTCTCAAGCTTATAACCCTGAGTTTGAATTTCAGAGCGGACGCTGCTGCGTTCGGACGTTATCTGTTCCAAGCGCTGGCGCGTACTTATTTCGGACTGTTTTAAGCCCTCAGCTTTGCTAATAAACTCACTGGCAGTAATCTTCAATTACAAACTCCTTATCAGCTTTATTCGCGTCCGCTGAAAAACTCAGCCCAGTAAGGCTCTTCAGCATCAAAGATCTCTTTTTCTTCTTTTGAAAGTTTAGAGGGATAATCACTGAACAGATTATAAACAGTCTCTCCATCGAACGTGAATAATCTGGTACCCCTCATTCCGGGTGTATCCAGCCATTTTACTTTCTTTTCTTTCTGTTCAGATTCTTCAAGCTGCTCAGTCTGCTCATTCTGTTCTTCAGGAGCATTCATCTCATTCTTTTCATTATCGGATTCATTTGACATCGCCATGTACTCCCTTTCTCTGTCTGCTTTCACTTGTATTTATATAACCAAGAACATCTATGAACTCTTTAGATCTCCCGAGCGAAGAAGTTTCAATAAGGAAATTACCGCATTCAAAGCCCTTGTGTACAGAAGCTCCGAACCTGCATTCAAGCTCTCTGTTATCTAAAGAATGCCAGCCGTTACGTTTCGGATCATGCGATTGAAGTTCCAGATATTCAACTCGTCCATTATTATTCCTTACAATGGCTGCATGCTGGCCGCATGCCAAATAGTAATCTTTTCCGGGTTCCATACGGGTAAACAATTTTTGTGCGCACTCAAAGTCATTACGGCCATTAATAACGTGTGATTCTACACCCGGCAGATTGGCAACCTTTTGGATATTCTGATCCATTGAGAAGAAATTACGGCTTAAGCCGTCACGGAAATCATGAACATCATAGCCTTCTTTACATCCGATATAGGCGAATGCCAACGAAGAACAGGAACCCTTGGTCTCATCTCCGCCTCCCAGATCAGCAATAATCTGTTCCTGTGTCCTCGGATGATCACACATCTCAATTCTGCGGTGAGCTACATGTGAACCTTCAAGGACATTTATCATGGAGGTATGCTGAACGGAAGTCTTTCCGACTCTCTTTTCTATCAAGCCGGCATACTTATCAGGAAATGCATATTTCTGCAATTCCTGCCAAACAGGGTCCTTTGAAAACACATCATAGTCATCAGGGCCATATCCATGTTCTTCCATGTACTGAGCAAGTAGTTCAACAGCATCTTCCGGTGACATCGCCAGCATTTCGTCGTCAGGATAAGCTGCCTTATGAAGCGCTCGCCAAACAGGATCGTTGATAAACAGCGCATAGTCACCCGGGCCGTATCCCATCTTAGCCATATATGCAGCAAGATCATCCAATGCCTGACTGCTGTCGATAAGACCCGGTCTGGCGCCTAATGAACCATGTTTGTCAGCATTCCGCTGGTTATTTGCTACGTCAAAGAAATTCAATAAAGAACCGGAACCCGATCTGTTGCTGCGCGCACTGCCGCCGGCATAGCCTGCAGATCCCCAGGCAGCAGCAGGGACACTTCCGCCCAGGATACTTGCTGCAGCACCTAATTGATTAAGACTTACCTGGAATTGATTTGCAGCATTTGCAGCAACATTTCCGTAGTCACCGCCAAAAGATGATATCAACGCGATATTCTTGCTTGCACGTGTGGCTGAATCCTGAATATCATCAAGTGTCGACTGCTCTTCACGTTCTATCCTTTCGAGTTCTGCCGTAGCTTCCCTCTGCTGGGATGCAAGCTCGTTGTCTTCGCTTCTTAATTCATTGATAACGTTTTCTGTTTCACGGACAGCAGCACGGAGCTTATCATATGTCGCCCTTGTTTCAGCATCATCCATGTCACCGTATTGTCTGACATAATCCAATTCGACCATCAGAGACTGCAGTCTGTAGTTCTGCGTTTCAATCGCATTCTGAACACGTATCCTGTCAGCTTTTATCCTTTCAAGCCTGGCACGGACATTTAACTCGGATTGCTTTAATCCTTCAGCCTTACTTATGTATTCCCTAGCTGTAAGTTTCAATTAAGGCTCCTTAACACTTAATTATCTGCTCAGATAAGAATCTACGGTCTTCCAGGAATCACGGCTAACATTATCAAAGTAACGTGTTCTGACATCCTTTATAGCCACACAAGTATCCTTTATGGATGAGTTCAAATACACGCGGTAAGATCCCTTGAGCTTCATGCCGAGTTCGATAATGATCGAATAGAAAAGTTCGATATTATCGGCAAACAGATCCTTGTCAGCATAGTCACAGCATATATCAAAACACTTATAATATGCATTCTGATAGTTGCGGCATATATCGGTCACCTGATCAACCGTAAGATGGCCATACACATTATTAACTTCAGCCAATGTATCATTCAGTTTGCTTCGTGCGTCCGAATAGAAGATCTCATTGATCTCAATGCGTGTGAAGCCTTTGCAGAGCGATACGATCCGGTCATAATCCTTAACACCTGAAAGTTCAGCCGTTGTATCCTTTTTCCAGGAAACATATTTGGCAACGTCTTCACTTACCTTCCTGACAGATTCATGCATGAAATGAGCTAACAGGTCAGTTTGCTTAAAGTACTTTAAACCTTCAAACAGCTCGCAATACTTGGAAATGATCAGTGCCTGCAGAACAGGCTTGTTCTCACTATAACCATCAGCAACCTTCATCCAATCAAAATAGGTCTTAGAATAATCATTTGCTATTTCAGTGATCAGATCCTGGTCAAACTTCTGGTTCTGCCAGTCAATTGAATCGATAAGTTTCTTATGCAGTTTATTAAAACCGTCAACTATCTCAAGGCCGCGCATTGCATAGCAGCGTTCCCTGAGCGGAGCATAAAACTCTGTTTTGGAAAGTGCGCCATCCGGTTCTGCAGATTCATAGTTCACATAAAGCGCGATGGCTTTCCTTACCAGTTCTGTTTTTTCAAGAAGATTCTCTACACTCTTGTTACCCCACAGATATGTATAGTCAATACATTCAAATATGTGAAGATAGGCTTCGATTATCCTCGCGCTCATCTCGAAAGCATGAGACTCATAGTTATTGACGATACTGATATTGTTAAAGAACAGATGATTGCATTCCGTAACCAGATTGGAGAGTTTCTTATCAACGGTAATACGCTTCTCGTCCTTTATAGTATACAGATCCATAAAGACCGACTTCGGATTCGTAAACTGAGACTCCATCTGGTTAATATCAACCAATACATCAGACCTGTTAGGCGCAGAAAAATAGCTACGCTTATATCTCTGTATCTTCTCGATCCACTTCTTGCCTTCAACGAAAGAAGGAACGATGTGATTCTTATTCAGATCACCAAACTGCGCATAAAGCGATGAGTAAGCCGAGACAACACGCTGAAGGATGATATTCTTGCTTCGGGAAAGCAGATCCTTATATACAGGATAATCTTTTATGATGCCGTAAAGTTCAGCATCGCTCGGCGAATCGTAAACAGAATCAAAGTATGCACCGATAAGATCAGAATCCTGAACATTCTCATCTTCCGGCACACCTATCCTGAGATAATCAATTAGCTCATCAGAAGCTGACTGACAATACTCTTCAGTTGATTTCTGCCATTTTCCGATCGACATCTTAAATGGCTTAAGAATTCCCTCATAAAAGACCAAAGCTTCACCCGGCATGAACACGCTCTGTTCAGCAAGCTGATCAGGCGATGCGCACATAGTGCTTCCGAGCAGTTCTCGGTCATCACTTGCGGTGATCCTGTGTCCGATCTTAAGACCGGTATTCTTCAAGACTTCCGGAGCCATAACCGTAGGCAGCTGGTCTGCGATCACGATACCCTCATCAAGAGCACGGACTTCAGCAAGCATCTTTACCAGAAATTTAGTTGCAGAAACCTTAGGATCTACCTTATCTCCGATATTTTCTTGCGTCGGACCGATCAGATTATGAGCTTCTTCATAGAAGATGACATGGTTTATTCCGCGTTTTTTCACAACTGAATCAGTATCCTGTGCAGATTTAAGTTTCTTTATCTTCAACGTCTCGCGGATAAGAGTTGAGATCAGGAGCGTCATAAAGTTTGCAGGACCTTCACCCAGAGCTTCAAGTTCAATGATAACCGGTCGTTCTATCCACTCTTCAGGCTTAAAACTGGACATCTCAACGTTATAAACGTTTCCGATCTCTCGTTTAAGGAGCGAACCGACACGTACTTCCATGACAGATCTCAGATTACCGAGCGTTTCACCCTCATAATGCGAATTCTGAACTGCCACATTAAGAGAATCAAACAATTCCTGCATGGTAGGATACGGCAATGTTCCGTCATTACGCGAATTGATATTCCAGCCTTTTTCCAAGTACACCTGCTCGATACATGTATCGATAAAATGAGGTGACGGCGGCGGAAGTTCAAAAGCTCCGGCAAATACAGCATTCAGATTTGCGATATGCTCAGCAAGCGTCAAACCTTGAGGGAACTCAAACGGATTGATATGCAGCGGGAACTTCGAATCGGCTCCCGGCGAAAAGATGCTTATCTCGCGCATAGCTTCGTTTCCGTTAAGTTTTGAGATCTTTGCAAGGGCTCGGTATTCCTGCTTGGCAGGTTCGAGTACGAGGAACGGTATTCCGAACCTGTTCCACAGCTCGGTTACAAGATACAGCATTGTATTGGTTTTACCGGCACCGGGAACGCCCGCGATAAAAGCATGTTTTTTCAGCAGCTTTATAGGGAAATTAACCGCATATCCTGACTCGGTCATACCAAGGAACAATGTATTCTTGCCTGCATCTTCGAATTCAGGATCCGTTTCCTTAGCGATCTCTATCGTTTCACCCGGATACAGCACCGGGAACGAGAACATCGGCCTAATCTCATCGAGAGTATATAAAGAAACATACTCTGACATATAGTTTCCGTTCTGATTGTATGTTGTTCGGTCTACGACAACTTCTGAATCATAACTGTAGATCTCATACGAATTAGCTTTAGGATTAAATGTAGAAAGATCCTTTACAAGATAGGATCCGGATTCAACAGCCTCTGCACCGACACTGTCAACGAGCATTACGGAAATATCCTTATGATCAGAAAACGCTATAACGTTCGCAAAGAACTGCGGATATTTCATGTTCTTCTTCGTAATGTCTTCAATCGATTTCATTACCGTATCGCAGTTATCGTCCCTGCCCTGATCGTGCTGGGACATTCTCTGACGAAGCTCATTAATGGTCGGTGCCATATTGTCGTTAAACGCTTCGGCAACATCAACTGAAAACAGGTCAATACGGAGAGCTGCGGTTTCATTGTAACCCTCCATAAGCTTCAAAACGTTATATAGTCTTCCGACTTCATTCGGGAGCCATTCCATTATCGAATAGATCGGAATGAGTTCATTCTGAGGGTCGTTATACAAACGGTTTAAAGCATATAAGTGATAATCTTTCTTAGTCAGATAGGAACCATGCTCAAACGTGTAGTCGCAGCCGATACGGCCGTGATTGTCCAAATAGAAAGAATCACTGTTGATCTCGGTTACCTCATTCGAACCAGGTTCAACGGAACAGAACAGATATCCGTCTGCACTGACCTGCTTGCGTATCTTGTCATAATCAGAAGGACTGATCGAATTGCTCAGCCTGTATTTCCTCTTTGTCCCTGAAAGATTAATAAACTGCAGATACCCCTGACTCAATGAATACTCAAGAGAATTGGATATCTCATAACAATAGAAATCATAGTAGGTACTCAGGACCGATGTCGTAACAAACTCTCTGATCAGCTCAAGCTTTTCAGGAGACTGCGCAGTTGCATAAAAAATAATCTGAAGGCGCTTTCCTTTCGAAACTCCTTCTGCTCCGTCATAAAAATACAACAAGTGGAAAAACACATTGGATTCGACGCCCATCCTGTGCAGCTGACGCAGGAAAACTTCATGTTTAGCAATGAGATCCTCCTGCCCCGATATATCAAAAACCTTATACTTAGGCATTGTCAGGTCAGGGACCCTGTTCACCTTAAAACACAGGTAGTAATTCACAATATGTCATCCTCTCTATACTACTATCAGAACATTCCTTCCAGTCTTCCGACCATATCATTTGCTTTACCGGAGAACTCGTTACTGAGAGTATCAGCCGTGTTTCTGGCTTCTTCGAATTGACTAGCATGCTCATTAAACTCACCCTGAGCAGTGCTTCCGACACTGGAATAATCACCTACAGCATCAGAAACCTTATTGGCGTTTTCTCTTTCGGTACTGCTATATGTATCAGCAGCTTCCGCATTTTCCGTGAAAGAACCTGTTACATCATCCATAGGTTTTTCAATGGTGGTTTCAGCCTGTTCAGAAGCAACTTCCTTGGCGCTCTCAGTAGCTGCTTCCTGGATAGCTCCGGCATCTTCATCAAAAATATCGAGGCCATCGAGAGCACCCTTGAATTCCTGAGCTTCTTCGAGCTTCTGATTGCCTTCTGAAACCACGTTATCACCTTCGCCTTTTAACTCGTCATTTCTCTTAGAAATTTCTTCAAGTTTGCCCATGGTACGCCTCCTATATCATCTATTGTATTTTGTTATCCACTTTCTTACGTTTTTCTCCATGGTCGACCTCTTTGTAACATAGCAACCATACAGATATCCCAAACCGCCGCCGATAAGGACAAGCACGATCGCAATCGTTGTATATGTGCCGCCTCTGAACGGACTGAACCCGTTGCCCCCGGCTGCGTTGAACGATGCAATGATAAGTGAAATTCCCAGGATTACGACTGACAGCAATCCGCCAAACACAATCCCTACCAATAAGTCTCTGACTCTCTCTAGTGTGTTTTCCATAACATAGCCTCTTAACTAATCAGTTGTTTTCAGTATTCTGACCGCCCGGTCCAAAATCCGGATCAACAGGCGCCTGGACAGGAACGTCCTGTCTGCTGATCAGAGCTTCGATCTCCTCATCAGTTACCGATTCCTTCTTGAAAATCCTTATGATGCTCGAGAAAGCAAGGGGAAGATTGTTTAGTTTCAATGTAATGATGATAGATCCGATGCCTGCGATGATGATGACAGAAGCAAATACTACCAACGGTTTCAGCCAATCTGTAGGGTAAATATCCTCTGAATCTTTATAACCGCAAACATTACATGTACGTTCTCTGTGAATCGGGTTATTCCAAAAACTTCCGCTAACGTTCTTCCAATTTCCGTAATCGTGAGGAATGATATCCAGTTCCTGTCTCTCCAACACCTCTCCGCAAACAGAACACTTAAGGACTTTGGTTCCCTTCTCCTCGCATGTCGGCTCTTTTTCAGTCACCCATTTATCTGAAGAAGTATGCGGGAGTTTGGGAATAGCCCTGGATTCGCAAGGTTTTCCGCAGACAGTACAATGCTGAACATCTGCGCCTTCTTCAGCACATGTGGAATCATGGTCTCTTACCCACTTTCCATCCGGCTTATGTCCTAATGCCGGAATTACTTCTGTTTCAATCTCTTCACCGCACAAAGTGCATCTGCGCACTTTTTTACCTTCTGTATCACATGTCGGCTGCTGAGCCGTTTCCCAATCGGATAAAACATGCTCATGGAACTTAAGGATCGTGTCAGTAACTGAAACATAGCAAGAATCGTCTGTTTCATTAAACAAAGAGATCTTAAGCACTTTACCATTCTTTACATTGATCTTGAAAGCTTTGGCATCTGAAGTCTTCTTAATGCCCTTAAGCCTGTAAACCTCTTTGTCGTCCAAATAGAAGATTATCGTTCCTCTGGAATCACTGTCCATATAAGACGATGCAACTATCGTTCCGGAAAGTTCAACGAACTTACCGCCAAGATTTAGCATTGCATACGCTTCGTGACTCTTAACGCTGGACTTGAAAAGTAGTTCACCATTATGAAGATCGCCGCGGGGATCGATAGTAAGAGCCTTTGAAGTATTACAGTACTTACTGTCGATCATAACCTGGTCATACAGACTTGATCTGACCGGATAGATCGAAGCCTTATCGATTTTGTTAAAACGTGAATTTACGAAATAAATGCATCTGCCGGAATTACCAATGACTTTAGTCTTGATCGTAAGGGTACCCACTCCGGAAACATCGATAGTGAAGTTTTCAGGAGCTTTCTGCCTGGTATAATCGGTCAGACTGTATTTCAGTACTCCGTCAGCAAAGATTCCGACATCGATAACGCTTCCGCTAGCTTCGTCGTTGGAACTCACTATCGTTCCTTCGAACGTCGAATATGCACCGTTAAGGTCATAAGAAATGAAACCGTCTTTATCTGCTCTGAACTCAACGATATTGCTGGCATAACCATTTCCGTACGAGTCGGTAAAAGCCTCGGCATTTACCTTTGCATTATCGGATTCAATAACATGCATATCGACCATTGATACAGTCGTATCAGCAAAAGAAGACATCGCAGATGCAGCGATCATACAGAAGACAGAAACTATTACCAAGATTTTTTTAAACTTACGCATTTTCACCCTCCGCAATCTTCATAAGCTTAGAATTCAATTCCTTGCAATAATCCGAATCCATTGCTTTGTAAGGACGAATTATACGTTCCCTGTTCATCTTTACGTAGATAGCTGCAGAACCACTGAGTCCGAGACAGGATTCTGAGTTAATAAGTGTAACAGCCTCGTTCTTATCAGTCAGACGGAAAACGATCTTATGAGCAAACTTGTAAAGGAAATCCTGAATCTTGGCCATACCGCCAAACATTGAGGTGAGATTAGCAACGCTGTTATGCCAAGCAATGACATTGATCTCATTGGACTCAACCGCAGACTGAAGTATCTGGCCGTCTGTATAGTGGTGGAAGCCGCCGGACATAGGCATGATACCATTAGTCATACGCTGCTTGGTAGCTTCATTCCTGGCTGCTATCAACTGTGAATCAGGCTGATAGCTCATGCTGCGGAAATTCTGAAGGCCAAACACAAACATGTATTCCGTCTTTTCGAGATCTATAGTGCTCAGATCATCTTCCTGACCGTAATAGCTGATGTATTCCTTGAAGGCATCACATATATCAGTGATATGAGTTGCCATATCAGGAGCCAGAACAACTATCGATGACTTCTTTCCGGAAGCTACCTGCTTAGCAAGAACGCAATAGATCGAAAGCTGGAATATAGACTCAGCAAGGGATTCGTTATTCCCAACGATCAAAAGGTTCTCATTTGAAGCTTTCTTAAGTTTCAAATAACTCTCTTCATAACATCTGTCGATCTTAACAGGCTTTTCTGATTCTATCTGCTTGCGTAATTCACCGGTGAAAACATTTACTTCATTACCGATGGTAAGTTCACATACACTTGGATCAACAACGCGGTATGTTCCGTTGATGATAGCATTGAATATCGAGAACGGATTATCACGAATGGTACTCAAAAGGAGTTTTGTCTGATATCTGCCTTCGGAGATAGGATAACTGAGCTCATCGACTACTTCTTCAGCAGGCTTGGCAAGAGCCCATTGCAGCAATCTCTGAGAGTTCTTATCACCGGTTGCGAATACCATCTGTCCTTTTACTTCACCATTTAAGGTAAGTGCAAGGTGCGTATCGCCCCAGAGCATTGAAGAATACTCCAATTCACTGTGATAGAAAGCCATTCGGCCGAAAATGTTGATCTTAGCAGTTTCCGTAAGTCCTGCAACGCTGCTCATACTTTGAGTAGCAAGAATAACGTGAACGTTAAATGCACCGCCTTCCTTGGCGATAACTTCGATAATCCTGGAACAATCCGCGCCTACACCGGTATCAAACAAATGCTGGAACTCATCCAACACCACGATAGTTACAGGAATAACCTTTCCGGTCTTCTCATAGTATTCTTTCCAGTTCTTAACGCTGTTTGCAATAAACAACTCACTGATAGCCTTGATCTTATCTTCAATGTGTTTCAAAACGGCATGACCGAATTCAGGAACACTCTCTACTGCAAGTGCTTTAACAACAGGAGTATTCAACCTGGCATATGGAGCAAACTCTACGCCCTGTTTAAAGTCTACCAGATACAATTCAGCATTAGGTACGTACTTAATAGTGTTGTAGATGATTACATGTAAAGCATTCGTCTTACCGATACGGGTTGCACCTGACATAAGATAATCCTGACAGGACCCGAAGAAAGACATATATTCGATCTCACCACCAAGGTTTTTACCGATAGGTATCTTATACTCACCATTCTTGCAGACTTCACCCACAAGCTCATCAATATAAACGGTAAGCTGCTGGCTCTCTTTGATCGCTTCGTTATAAAACTTGGTAAACTTATCGACAGCGGCTGAAGTGATCTCTTCCTGAGGAACGATCCACATGCTTTCCCTGTTGATAAGGTAATAATTCTTAAACAATGAATAACTGCCTGTCGCAATCTCTTCTGCCATCGTAGCCTCTTCAGGCCTGAGCATCTGCATCGCAGAACCTCCGGCATTAAAGATTATCGTAAAAATACCACACTTAGGGCCATTCTCGACAATGTTCTTAAGAGCCTGCAAAGACTGTGCAGTCATGTTCTGCGGATAATCCATCAGGAACAGGAATTCATAAGGAGAACTATTGAACGAACGTTCCTTGTTATGCTGGTACAGCGTCGTCTTGGTACCCTTCAAGATATTGTTGATCGTATAAGCGATCTCATTGCTCAAACGCTCGAATTCTTTTCTGATGCTGTCAACGTCAACAATATATGTGCTTAAGCGGCTTCCTTCTGACTCGTTCTTTCCGACATCCCTGAATGTTGAGAAAACACCGGTATTCGCAGGATCGCCAAATATCAGTTTTACCTTTCCGACAGGCAGATTTGCTACTACGGATCCGACCATATGCTGGACGATGCCGTTTAATGCACTGCGCGAGAACTCATCCATGCCATTGGCATTGATCGCCATCTTATAACGGAGCGAATCAAGGTGCAGCAGATTAGGATGCTTGAAATGGATCAGATTATCCTTGGCAAAGAGACATTTATTGTATCTTGAGATGATATTCTGAGCAAAGCTGATGGTATATTCGTTGAAGGTGAAATCAAACTTACCTTTTCCGTATTCATAGAAAAGGACAAAATCTTCTTTTGGTTCAACGACAATATCATCTTTGCTGTTTACGTCAGTAAAAGAGACATTGCTGTTTTCAATCCCGCTCATCCAACCGTTAAAGCTTTCAGAAGGACATACACTTTCAATGCTTTCAATGAGCGAATCCGAATACTCAAGTATCCTGGCCCTTGAATCAACATCAAAATTGTCTATGGTATGATTAACGTTCTCCAGTTCCTTCTCTTTTAAAGCGAGATCTTCCTTAATCGCCTTTATCCACAAAGACAGATTGGAGCGCCCGAAATCAATAATCGTCAAGTAGTTTGTAATCGTCTCCTGACGTATCTGATTTAAGCGGATCTCTTCCTTGTAAACCTTATAGAGATAATAGAACATGTAACGTTTATAAGGAGCCCATAAGACTTTCGTAGAATATGAGAGCAATATCTTAAGGGCTTTGGGAGAATAATCTACGATTCTTTCAGGCATAGCTCCGCGGAGTTCCCAAAAGTTCATCTTATCAGCATTGGTAACCCAGCTCTTATAGTCCTTGTGGCCCTTGATCAGCTCAATCTTCTTCTCAGACTCCGTCAGGTCGTTCTTAACCTTGGCGATACTGTCTTTCATGGCAAAAATAGAGCGGAAGTTTTCTGCGCATTTTATATAATCACTTGCATCCTTAGCGGAAGATATCTTCGCCCAGCAATCATTAATCTTGGACAAAAGATCATTATCGTCTATTACAAAAGAGGGTTTCTCTGAAAGATATCTCAAAGCCGTATTAGCTGATTGAATCCTCTTTTCCAAGCTTTCTCGTTCTTTTAAAAGAGCTTCATACTTTTCAGATTCGTGTTGACAGACCTTAACTATAAGTTCTGTTTTAGCATCGACCAAACCTACCAATGAAAACAAGTCTTTTTGTGTATACATTCGGCCCCTCATAACCAGCCTTCCACCCTCCACGGTCCAAAGGCTAAGTAAAATATTATTTATACATTATAACAAACAACATTTCGCAGAATACAGGCGAATTTGTTAAAAATGTGAATATTTTAATGAAATACTGTCCCGTCAGTGACGTCGGGATCACTTTGCTGCCGCTTCCGCCTTAAGACCTTCTGTTACTTTATTCATGTAAGTTATGGCACGTTCTTCCTTAAGGAATTTGCGGACATAATCAAGACACTCAAAAGTCTTTTTCTTATCCTTATAAACCCTTAAGTCAACAATCGCGATCTTTTCAGCGGTCAGCACATAGACCATTTCCTCACCGAAAGACTTGGGCTTTTCACCATAATCATCATTTTTAAGAATAATGGACAGACTCTTTACCGATGCATCGACAGCATCAACGTCCATATCATTGACTTCATGCTTCGCGTCAGTAATCCTTTCCATTAATTTTGTGTGAAGGATCAGCTGTTCAAGTATCTGCGAAGTTATATCCCTTCGATCAGATACGAGCAGATAAGACTCATCTAAAGCTTTGGCAAAATAAAGCGAATTTGCAAGATCGTAGCGGGCTTCTTCCATTCCGGAAATAAACTCAGAAGCATTGATCGCCTCAGATCCCGGAGCTTTTTTCATGTAAAGCTCATATCCGATGTCATACCACTTAAAGACTTCGCGCTTGTCAGTAATCACAGCGTCTGAAGCAACACCGAAATTCGCTTCAGATATCCTTGACGCTTGCTTTTTTTCTGCGCATATAAATGGTATCCCTCCCGCATTACCAGCAAGAGCCGCCTTTTCATACAGATCAACGGCTGCTTTTTTTGGTCGCATGCCATTGATCTCATGAGAATCATCAAGTCTGGTGTAGTAATCTGCCACCAAAACCATTGCCTGGCTGTCACCATTATCAGCCAAGGAAACCAATTCATCGAAGTTCTTTCCTCTGTATGCTGATACTGTTTCTACCCTATTCTTAAGGAATCTGTCCTCAATGGTCATAGAGATAGCAGAACCGCAATTAAGACACAATCTGTCTCCCGGTTTATTGGCAAAACCACATTCCGGACAAACAACGGGAGTTTCAGCTTTAATAGGTGTACCGCATTTTCGGCAAAACTGTTCCCCCTCGCCTATTTCTGCTGCACAATTAACACAATATGACATAATGACACCATCCTCAACTGTGTTTTTTTTAGTATAACAGAAATAACTACAAAAGAATTCTCAATTCGATTGACCGGTCACTTGATTCCGTTGACCATTTCCCTGAACATGTCTCCCCTGTGTTCGAAATGCCTGAAATGATCGTATGACGTGCCGATCGAAGACATGATAACTATCTCTCCCGGCTTAGCCCATTCCCTGGCCTTATCAATGGCCTCTTTATAGGCATTTACGACATTTTCCCTTGTTTCCGGGAACTCATAGACGTCGCCTTCCTGATCGGGGATCCTGTATATCTCATACTTACGTCCGTTTGCTTCCTTTTTGATTATATCCGTTACGAGATCGCCGTTTGAACCGTAGATGATGATCCTGTCGCAGACATTTAAGATAGCGTCTCCGAGATTATCGTAGATGCACTTCTTGTCTGCGCCACCGCAGATAAGGACACCCTTCTCATTACGCGCAGCCAAGGCTTTCATGGTATTGAGAGACCTGTTCGGAGAAGTATCGATCGAGGAATTGTACCACCTGACTCCGTCAAGCTTCCTGATGAACTCGATCCTGTGCGGTACACCCTTGAAGTTCTTCGCGACATATGCGATGTCTTCGGGCTTTACGTAATCGAAAACAGCGCAGGTTGCGGCAAGGAAATTCTCGACATTATGCTTTCCGGGAATGAAGATCTCATCGATGCCGCAAATGTCGGTCTTTATGCTCTTATCCTCATAGATAAGTCTGCCGTTCTCCGTATATGCCCTGCGATAATTTGGCGTATCAGTCCTCATGACATTTTCCTTATCGGCTGAGAACAGATCCACTCTGCCTCTGGCAACGTCCTTCATGTCATATGTCAGATCACAGCCTGCATTGAGGATTACCTTTCCGAAAGGTCCCTGATTCCTGAAAACGTTGACCTTAGCCTGGATATACTCATCGTAATCCTTATGAAAATCGAGGTGATTCGGAGTAATGTTAGTAATTATCGCTACATCCGCCGGCGTCTTCATGCCGAGCAGCTGGAAGGAAGACAGTTCAAGCACGACCATGTCATCAGACCACATCTGCGAAACTTTATCGAGCAACGGAGTGCCGATATTGCCGCCGACCCAGACAGTATAACCGGACTGCTTGAGTATCTCAGCCGTAAGCGTCGTTGTTGTCGTCTTGCCGTCAGAACCCGTGATCGCAAAGATCTTAGCAGGACACAGATTCATGAACAGTTCCATCTCTGTTGTCAGGATCGATCCTTTAGCCTTAAGAGCAGCAAGTTCAGGTGTCTCGAACCTCATCTTGGGAGTCTTGAAAACAATGTCGTAGAAGTCATCATTAAGATGAGACAGATAGTTATCTCCAAGTGACCATTCGATCTTATCAGATATATCGGATAAAGCTTCGATATTCTTCTTAAGGACCGGATCATCTGCCGTCATCTTGTCGCATGCCGTTACCTTACAGTCCAATGAAACAAGCCATCTGATCAATGGTGTGTTGGATATTCCGACACCGATGACAGCGGCTTTTTTGCCTTTTATAAATTCACTGAAATCTTCAAATGCCAAGTTGCCCATTTTCTCTCCTTTTATCCGGATATATACGAAGCATAGAGCTTGCTGTAAAATCCGCCGTTCGCAATAAGCTCATCGTGCGATCCGATCTCAGAGACCTTTCCGCCGTCAATGACGACGATCTTGTCACAGTTCGTGATCTGCGAAAGCCTATGTGCGATTATTATGCTCGTCCTGCCGTTCAGAAGCTCTCTGACAGCCTTCTGAATTCGGTCTTCGGTAACAACGTCGACTGATGACGTAGCTTCGTCAAGGATCATTATCGAAGGATCAGAAGCCATTGCCCTTGCTATCGTAAGAAGCTGTTTCTGACCTTCAGATATATCGTCTCTGGAGTTATCGATCATCTCATTATACCGCTTTGGTAGTTTTCTTATAAAAGAATCACAGCCGGACTTTTTGCAGGCATCAAAGACCTCTTCATCCGTGATGTGAGGCCCCGAGAATCTGATGTTTTCCATGACGGTGTCATCGGACAGCCATGTATCCTGAGTAACGAATCCGATATAGTGGCGAAGCTCTGACCTCGGGATTTCCCTGATCGACTTACCGTTTATCAGGATGTCACCCGAATCAGGCTCATAGTACCGCATGAGAAGATTGATCAATGTCGTCTTTCCGCACCCGGTGGGTCCTGCGATCGCAAAAGACTCACCCTTCCCGACTTTGAATGAAATTTCCTTCAATACAGGCCTTCCTGGTACATATGAGAACGAGATGTTCTTAAATTCGATATCAAACTGAACATTCTTGTCGGGCATCCCGTCAGGTATCTTCTCGTCAGGGATCTCCGGGCTGTCCAGATGTTCAAATATGCGGTTTAAGCATGCAAAGCTGTCCGATAGCTCGGTATAAACGGCAGACAGGTCATTAAAGGGCTTCATGAACTGGTTCGCATATGCCAAAAGCGAAGTCAGCGCTCCGACCGTAATCGTACCGCCAATGCCCGCCAGGCAGCCTGTAAGGACTACACCGGCATATATAAGCGCATTGACAAACCTCGATGAAGGATTGCTGATCGAAGACAGGAACGTGGCTTTGGTTGCCGTTTCTTTATACTGTTCGTTGATCCCGTCAAATCCGCTCTTCCTGACATCAGAAACGTTATACAGCCTGCATTCACGGAAGTTGTTTACCGATTCCGCGGAAAACGCCGTCTGATCGCTCCTGATCTTTGACTGTTTGGCAAATGATTTGTACGACCCCTTTGCTATAAACGAAGCAACTGCGATCGAAACAGGCGTAAACCCGACAACGATGAGCGAGATCTTCCAGTTGATGACAAACATAACGGCAAGGGTTATGAGTATCGTCGAAATGCCTGAAGCAAACTGGTTAAGGAAAAGAAGGATTCCGTCAGAAACAGTCTCGACATCGCTGATTATGAGGCTCTGAAGGCTTCCTGCAGAAGTCCTGTCGATATAAGACATCTTTACCCTGTGCATCTTTGCATAAGATGCATCACGCAGTTTGAGTCCGATCATGTATGAGATCCTGTTGTTCATCCTGATCAGCACAAACTGCAGCAGCGCCGCGCCTATGAGCAGTACGAGGATATTTACTATCAGCCTTAAAAGCCTTCCTGTATCACCGAGACTGTCTATAGCACGTCCAGCAAAAAACGGGATCGCGACAGTCGCTCCGCCATAAAGCAGACCGATGATGACAGACATTATCACAAGGCCTGATGAACCCTTCAGATATGTGAAAAGGCGCTTCAGATTCTTCGGGTTCATGTAGCGCCTCCCTTCATCTGAAGAGAATTCATGTATCTGTAGTTTTCCGATATTCTCAGAAGCTCTTCATGAGGAGCAACAGCCTCGATCTTTCCGTCATCCATCAGGATTATCCTGTCACAGTTCATGCAGGTCCTGACCTTCTGGGATATAAGGACAACCGTCGGCCTGACCTCAAGAGAACCCAGATTTCCAAGAAGCCTCTTCTCAGTCCCCCAGTCCAAAGCTGAAGTCGAGTCATCCAGAATAACGAGACCGGGTTTGCCCGCAAGTGCCCTTGCTATTCCGATCCTCTGTCTTTGGCCGCCCGAAAGGCCCGCTCCGCCGTCAGATATGACATAATCGAGGCCCTCTTCTTTCGATGCAACGACATCGTCACTGCAGGAAGCCGTGACCGCATCATCAATGTCTTTGTCTGAGAGGTTCTTTCTTCCGAGCGTAATGTTGTCTTTGAGAGAACCCTTGAAAAGCCTTGTTTTCTGAAGGCTCATTCCGACAGAGTCAGCAAGGCTTGAAGCAGCTATCTCTTTTATGTTTATCCCGTCAATGAGCACTTCGCCCTGCATGCAGTCATAGATACCTGCCATAAGCGATGCGGCAGTTGATTTACCGCAGCCTGTGCTTCCGATTATGCCTATAGTCTCACCGTGGTTGATGTTTATCGTGAAATCCTTAACGGATTCTTCGTTATTCCCCTGATAAGTGAAAGATACATTTCGAAGCGATACGGAAAGCGCCTTGGACACAGGCAGTACGGCTGTACCAAAATTTGCAGTACTCCCGGTATTCATGAGTCCTTCCGCCCTCTTGACACATGCATATGCTCTTGATACAGAAACGATGAGGTTTGCGAGCTTGACCAGCTCGATAAGGATCTGAGACATGTAGTTATAGAGAGCTACGACTTCACCGTCTGTAAGATCTCCGGCATTAAAATGGACCGATCCTCTGTAGATCAGCAGGCATATGGCGAGATTTACCGTCGCATATGTCAAAGGATTAAGCCATGAAGCAAAATCAGCTGCTTTAGTCTGCGATACATTTAACTTTCTGCTCTTCTCCTCAAATTTGGAATAATCATCGGATGTCTTGTTAAATCCCCTGATAACACGTTCGCCAGAAATGCCGTTGGCGGTCTTTTTTACGAGATCATCCAATCCCTCGCGAGCCTCTTTGTGGCGCACGATGGAGAACTTCATGTTAAGCGCTATGACGACAGCAAGGATCGCCGTACACAATACGAAGATCAGAGCCATCGAAGGCTTCACGACAGCAGCCATTATACAGGCGCCAATTACGATGAAAGGCGACCTTAACAGGAGCCTTAAGAACAGGTTGATACCGGTCTGTATCTGGTTGACGTCTGAAGTCAGGAGCGTAACTATCCCTGAAGAACCTATCTTTTCATAATCGCTTATGGAAAGCGTGTGAAGCTTGTCATGCAGGCTCTTTCTGATATCAGAAGAGATGCCGCACGCCGCGAAAGCTGCAAAATACTGCGCAGTGATGGCGCTTACAAAACCGACGATCGCAAAGAGTACGAGTATCGGAACATGGGACCATACATAGTCCATATCACCCTGCTTGATGCCGTTGTCGATAACTCCTGCAACGATAAGCGGTACAGTCAGCTCAAAGCATGCTTCAAGCAGCTTAAACACAGGGCTTAAGATCGAAGCCGCTCTGTATTTGCCTATGTGATCAAAGATTATTTTCATCGTTCAGTCAGGCCAGATCTTTCCTGAACTTATTGCATTCACGGATGACTTCATCAAGATCCAGAGTATTGAACTTTCCGTCTTCATAAAGGATCTTTCCGTCGATCATTGTCATCTTAACGATCGAGTTGTCACCGCTGTAAACAATGTTCCTGACGATATTGTTTTCAGGCTGCATCGATGGCTTATTCATGTCGATCATGATGATGTCAGCCTTCTTGCCGGCATCAAGCACATCACACTCTGTAAGACCCATGCAAAGAGCGCCGCCGCTCGTGCCTGCCTTAAGGATCGTGAACGGATCTACAGCTGCTGCATTCTTAGTCTCAACATTGGAAAGCACACAGTCGAGATACATTTCACGGAACATCGAAAGCGCGTTGTTAGAGCCCGCACCGTCAGTTCCGATAGCGATATTCATACCGTCTTTTACGAACTTATGGACGGGTGTGATGCCGCTTGCCAGCTTGAGGTTGGAGCAAGCGTTAAAGACGGACCATAGGCCTCTCTTCTTAAATATCGCCATGTCCTCATCCGTGAACCAAACGCAGTGGAAACCGCCTCCGCCGAAATCGTATATGCCGAGTTTCTCGAAAAGAACGGCAGGTGTAACGCCGTATCTTTCCTTACATCCCGCAACCTCTTCAGCCGTCTCTGAAATATGTGCAAACACAGGAGCTTTATACTTGTGCGCGAGTTCAGACATGAACTTGAGATTGCCTTCGCAGGTCGTGTATTCGGCATGAAAACCGTAGATGAATGAGATCAAGGGATCATAGGAATTAAGTTCGTTATAATATCTTTCCAGATCCTCAAATCCGCCGTAATCATTGGCAGCTCCGCAGAACACGTGTCTGAAGCCTGTTTCCACCGCAGCCCTGGCATTATCTTCCTTGTGGAAATACATGTCAAAGCACGCTGTAATACCGCCCGCAAGATAATCCGCATAAGCAAGCTTGGAGAACCAGTAAACATGGTCAGGCGTAAGTTTCGCTTCTCTCGGGAATATGGCCTTGTGGAGCCAGTCATTAAGGCAGTATTCATCTGCCAGAGACCTTGAGAACGTCATCGCCGAATGCGTGTGTGCATTCTTAAGTCCCGGCATCAGAAGGTTGCCTTTGCAATCAATCTCACGGTCAAACACAATACCCGCAGGATCTTTCTTCGGACCTATATAACTGATCCTGTCATTTTCGGTCCAAAGCTCGCCTTCAGTAATCTTGTCATCCTTCATTGAAAGGATCCTGCAATTATAGAATCTGACTGTCATTTTTTACTCCTTCTTTTACATCAGAGGCGCCACAAGCCTCAAGATAGACTTATAGAACCTGATAAACAGATTCGGTCTTATACCGTATTTCTCTGTCACGTTGCGGCTCACCGCGAATGTTTCTTCGAAATCCTTCTTTATGTCCATAATGCAATCGGTCTTGTACATATAGACCGCATTCTCAAAGTGATGGTAAAGGCTTCTGAAATCAAGGTTGATAGTTCCTACGACAGCGCATTTGTCATCACAAATGAACGTCTTCGAATGGTTGAATCCCGGTGCATACTCATAGATACTGACGCCGGAATTGATAAGCATGTTGTAATACGATCTCGTAACACCGTATGTAAGCTTCTTGTCGGGAATCCCCGGTGTCATTACCCTTACGTCAACGCCCCTCTTCGCAGCGATCTGGAGAGCCCTCGCGATCTCGTCAGACAACACCAGATAAGGCGACATTATCCAGCAGTAATCCTGAGCATTGTTGATCATGTTCAGATACACATTCTCGCCTATCGGTTCATTGTCCAAAGGGCTGTCACAATAAGGAACACAATAACCTTTC
>JAIKZM010000208.1 GCA_024682215.1 Saccharofermentans sp.
ACGATTTAGGAGACCCAAGCTTTTGGCATAAAGCAACTTAAGCGAAAAAGGCTTGACGACATAATCGTCACAACCCGTCTCATACCCTTTCAAAACACTGTTCTCGGAACCCAAAGCGGTAACAAAGATTATCCTGCAGTCACCTTTGGCACGGGCAGCTTTACAGATATCAAATCCCGAGGCACCAGGAAGCATAATGTCTAAGATCATGAGATCAAAGTCATTAGCTGCAACCTTGGCCAAAGCGTCATTTCCGTCAGATGCAGTCACAACCTCAAAAAGCCCGGCACCTTTCTCGCGATAAAAGCCGCTCATAGCTTGAAGAAGCTCCGGCATATCTTCTACAATCAACACTTTGTAAGACACGGTTCTGACCTCCATGCAAACATCATAACACTGCGGTGTCACACGAGTATGACATGGAGGACATTCATTCCAATATAATGCAAAAAACTTAAAAGCTGTGGTAATAACTGCGTTTCAGGCCAAAAAATCACAAGATTACTCTAAGATCATAACTACTACAAAGACTCCGCCAAGTCTTCTTTCAAAGTCTACTGATTTATATACTTTGAAAAGCTCATTTTCCCACTTGATATAGCGGCATAAAATATAATTATCTCAAGTCAATTGTTCCATTAATCGTACTTTTATCCTTCTGTTCCATTTATCGGACTAATTGGCTATAGCCCCTTGCAATTCGATATTTCCCCTCGTATAATTCGGTCATAAACGAACATAAGTTTGCATATCCTATCAGAGAAAGCGAGGTGAAGAAAATGTATGAAACAAGAACATATTTAATTAACGCAGCAATCATTATTCTACTGAAGTCTTCCTCCCTGCCCGATCTGATCGAGCCGAGCGGACCGGGATAGCGGTCACAGGAACAGAATCGTTGTTCTTCTTAACTATCAGCTGACGCAAAAACGGGAGTGTTTTTGCGCTGGTACAAGTCGTCTCTTTTTGCTTTGCCGAAAAGGAAGAACAACACCCGTTCCTAACCTCCCCATACCCTTTCGTTTATGTTTTAGCAAGCAACGTATCTTCGGGAACACCGAAGATACAGAGCTTGTCAGGGGCGCCTCCCCTGAGACCCCGTGTATCGCAAGATGCGATCACAGATTACATCCCAATACAGAAGGAAGGTGATAAGAAAAATGGGATCAAAACGTAACCGAACCCGCACCCACGAGTTCAAGGTAATGCTCAATGACAAAGAGAATCTCTTGTTGTTGGAGCTGGCAAAACGGAGCGGTCTTTCCAGATCCGAGTATGTGCGAAGTCTGATCACAGGACAGAGCACCAGGGGTTATCCGGAAGAATTCTTGAAGACCCGTCTCGGCCGTACGATCAGAAAGTCAGGTGATCCGAATTGGCAGTAACATCCATATGGGCGGTCAAGGAACGCATGGATACCGTCATCAAGTATATCGAGAATCCTGAGAAGACTACTCAGCGGCCGGAGCGTAATGCCGCTGCTATGAGTTCTCTCCGTGCCATGCTCGAATATGCCTGCAATGAAGACAAGACTGACCAGATGATGTACGTCACCGGTCTGAACTGCGATCCAGATACAGCGATAGAAGATTTCATGACTGTCAAAAGACGCTGGCACAAGGAAGGCGGCAGACTTGCCTATCACGGTTACCAGTCTTTCAGAGAAGGCCCGGGCGAGATCACGGCAGAAGAAGCTCACGAGATCGGAGTACAGCTGGCAAAAGAACTGTGGGGAGACAGGTACCAGGTAGTAGTGGCAACTCACCTCAATACCGGTCACTTCCATAACCACTTCGTCCTTAATTCAGTGTCTTATTCAGACGGTCTGAAGTACGTTCGGTTCAAGTCGGACTACAGACGCATGCAGACGGTAAGCGACCGCATTTGCCGTGAACACCGCCTGCACGTTATCGACAAGCCGTCAAACACCAAAGGAAAGACCTACGATGAGTGGCTTGCCGAACGCGAAGGCCGTTATACGATACGCGGAAGGATCCGTGAAGACATCGATTTTGTAACCGCACTCTCACGCTCATGGAATGAGTTTACTGAACTTATGGAGATGCTCGGTTATGAATTCAAGTTTCACGGCGAGAACGGACCTCTTAAGCATCCGGGGATCAAACCGCCGGGAGCGAAAGGCTATTTCAGATTCGAAGGCCTCGGTCCTGAATATGATCCTTTTGTCATCAAGCAAAAGACCATAGAGAACAGCTGCCGTCCGGGATTCACTCTTCCGAGAAAGACGTATAACTACAAGGAATGGGATCCGCCTTTAGAGCCGATGGAAGGTCTTCCTGCAATCTACAGGCGTTACTGCTTCAGACTTTATACGTTTGTCAGCAGTCCCAGCCGCAAAAGAGAATATATACCGATGCCGGTCAGGGAAGATATCGCAAAGCTAGACCACTATATCGAACAGATGGACTTTATGTATAAGCACAGGGTCTTAGCCAAGCAGACAATACCTGAAACTCGCGGAAGTTATCAGTCAAAACTCGACGATCTTTTAGCAGAAAGGAAGAAATTGTATTCGTACTTAAGAGGAACCAAAAAGCCTGAATATGCCTACCAGACATCTCATATCAAAAGAATGATCAAAGAGGCATCAGACGAAATAAGAGATGTGAGGCACAAGCTCAAGTTATGTGACGAATGCTTTTCTGATTGCGAACGGATCGTCAGGAACAGTTCACTTCTTGAACGAAAGATCGAACCAAATCGGAATATTTCAAGAGACATATCAAGATAAACAAGGAGGATATGTATATTAATGAAAACAGTAAATGCTCTTGAAACAAGTAACCTTAAAGAACTATCCGAGAAAAACTTTGTACAAGTCGAGCCGCTGATAGAACACTTTCTTCCCGGAATGGGGGTATTCCTGTTTTGCGGAAGTTCTAAAATCGGCAAATCCTGGATGGCTCTTCAGATAGGACTTTGTGTCGCTACCGGAACCAAGTTCTGGAACTATGACGTCAGAAAGAAAGATGTCTTGTATCTATGCCTGGAAGATGGTGAACGCAGATTACAGGATCGTGTTTTCAGCACTGCTGAAGAATATCCTGATAATTTCATATATACAACCAATGCGGATGCCATCGGAAAAGGATTAGAAGATCAGCTGCAACAACAACTTAATGAGCATCCCAATATAGGGTTGATCATTATAGATACGTTAGCGGCAGTCCGCTGCGAACAGACTACCGCTACTAAAAGTCCCTATCAGGGTGATTACAACACCTTAAAGCCGCTTCATGATTTCTCACAAGACAATCATATCACTGTCTTGCTTGTTCATCATGTACGCAAAATGAAATCTTCTGACCCTTTCGAAGACATATCAGGAACCAACGGACTGTTCGGTTCATCTGACGGAGCTTTTATTTTCCGGAAAGAAACTTACGAGGATGAAAACATCAAACTTTTCTCAAGATGCAGAGATTTCGAAGAGCGTGTTCTCACTCTCAAGTTCGACAACACCACTTGCAAGTGGGATCTTGTCAAAGAGAATACACCGGTAGAAGATGCTTTTCAAACAGATGAAGATCTCAAAAGAGTCGTCAACTATGTTAATGAACATGGCTCTTTTGAAGGTTCTGCAACTGAACTATGCGAATTGATCCAAGCTGCCAAAAAGCCACAATCGATAAGCGGAAAGCTCCAGAACAGAAAAGGACAGCTCTTAAAGATGGGTATCGTCTTCAAAAGGGAACATACCCGCGACGGCTCGCATCTGACACTAACCAAAGTCGAATTGCCTAAACCGGGCGATTTCATAACGGAAGACAATAACGCTGATGATCTTCCATATGAGGTCTTAGACCCCGAGCGTGACGAACTCGAAAATGAACAAGACGGTAAGAATAATACCGTCACATCATCACAGTCGTCACAGAAAGTATCTAATCTAAGGAGAGTATCATGAAAGAAAAAGACAACGTCAACATTATTATCGACCAGCAGTGCTCCAACAACTCTAAACAGGTCAAAGCAACAGCATACTATGCTGAGATCCTGAAGGATCTTAAAGCCAACAAGGACATCAACCCGGTTGAGAAACCGGAAGAGAAAAAAGTTTACGACCTTAACAAGCTTAAAGAGAAAAAACTGTTAAGCGTTGACGAGGCAGCAGAATTGTTCGGTATTGGCAGAAACAAGATCCGCAAGATCTCAGACAGTGATGATTGTCCGTTCGTTCTTTGGATCGGATCTCACAGAAAAATCAAAAGAGAAGCTTTTGAAAAATTCTTAAATGACATCCAGTCTGCCTGAGGAGCAGAAGCGCTAATCCAGAAGGCGATTTTCACGGTTTTTCAAAAATAGTTACCCAATAGTTACCCAAAACGGCTTTTTCGAGCAAAATCAGCCATTTTCCCCAAAAAGTAAAAGTCCCGCAAACGCAATGTTTACGGGACTTTTCTTTATGGAGCCATTTGTGGGACTCGAACCCACGACCTGCTGATTACAAATCAGCTGCTCTACCAACTGAGCTAAGATGGCATCGCATAGCACGTGAAATTATAACTAATCGATTATTCAAAGTCAACGCATTTTTTCTTTTTTATTTTTTGAATACAGAACTATTAGGGTATAATTGGATTATCAGTAATTCGGGGGATCGGTTATGGCGATAATAACAATCTCAAGGCAGAACGGCAGCCTCGGGGACGAGATCGCTTCCGGACTGGCA
>JAIKZM010000215.1 GCA_024682215.1 Saccharofermentans sp.
AGAAGCAGTAGTTTCCTCTGTAGTGGGTTCCTGTTCGCTTTCAGTAGTCTCTGAAGAAGACGGCTCCTCGGTTACCGAAGTGGTTTCTGAAGTGCTCTCTTTGCTTGGCAGCAATCCGGACCCGTTGCATGCGGCCAGAGATAATAGCATGCTTGCCAACATGAATACTGCTATGATCCTTTTACTCATATGACTTACCCCTGATGCGATATGTATTTCAAACCCGTGATGAAAGCCTGACTTACATCACATGCTAATTATATTCCTTATGAGCTTAATCTATAAGGCAAAACTCACATTAGGCTGCCATTATTACAGCGACAAGGCAGATGCTCTGACAGATGATGCTTTTAAGCGTTTCTTTGCCGAAAATCCGGCCTATCAGGTTAAGCAGTATCTCTTGATCGACAATGACAACCTTCGGCAAAAAAGGAAAGCGCGAAAACCGCTGAATAGAACTGCCACTTCCCACCACAACAGGGTTTGCCAAGTTGGGCAGACCATGTTGCTATTTGCAAATAAGGACAGGACTCTAGATACATACGGGCTTTTTCTTCCATTTGGGTGTATTTGAGATTATACTTAAATACATTTGATAGACCATGTTTTGTGACTATAAGGGGGATCTGACATGAAACATAAGCGCTTATTGGCTCTTTTTATCAGTTCTTCATTAATCTTCAGCATGATGCCGGCTGTTGTTTTCGCTGGTGAGTCGGAAAGCGGCGAACCCGCTGAAACGACTGTTGTAGAGAGTGCAGAGCCGGAGGAAAAAGAGACGGCGAAGGCAACAGATCCGAAGCCTTCTGAGTCTAAAGAAACAGAACAGGATAAGACAGAGGAACAGGAGACTTCTGAAACTGAAGAAACCGCGCCTGCTGAATCAAAAGCGACCGAACCATCTGAGTCTGAGCAGAAAGATCCGGCTGAAGATTCCGGCAAAGACGCTCAGGAAGCCGGAGAAGAGGCCAAGGAAGATACTCCGGTTCAATCACACAAATCAACGAAAAAGAAGGCGGTCATAGGCGCAGGTGCTGCCGGAGCTACAGCCGATTGGGCTTATGATGATGGCGGTACTCTGTACATTAACGGAACAGGTGACATGTTCGATTACACTTCAGGATCGAATTACCCATGGTATGATTATCAGTCGACTATAACAAAAGTTGTCATCGAAGATGGTATTACTTCAATCGGAGCTAATGCATTTTCTTGGTTGCCGTATCTTAAAAGTGTATCGATTCCTAATAGCGTGAAGTCGATCGGCGCGTCTGCTTTTTACTATTGTTATAGTCTTGAAAGCGTTTCGATTCCTTCAAGCGTAACGGAAATCGGTGAGAATGCTTTTGCTTATTGTTTAGCTCTTGACAGCGTTCATTTGACTAAAGGTTTAATAACCATCGGGAATTATGCATTCCAAGGATGCAAAGGACTTAAGCGTATTGAAATCCCTGCCGGCGTAACATCGGTTGGAATGTATGCATTTCTTAATTGTTTCGGCATGATAAGTGCAACGATTCCCGGAAGTGCCGGAAAAATCGATAATGGAGTCTTTTGTAATTGCGAAAAACTCACGAAAGTAACTCTGGGTAATGGAATAACTGAATTTGGTAATAGTGCATTTTTCGGTTGCCATGAGCTTGATGGCATTTCCATCCCGGGCAGTGTGACACGCATTGGTGAAAGTGCTTTTGGTGATTGCAAAGCCCTCAAAAGCATTACCATTCCCGGGAGTGTTACAACGATTGCCAAAAATGCTTTTGACTGTTGTTCTTCACTTTCAAGTGTCCGTCTCTCATATGGTTTGAAAGAAATAGGATATCAAGCATTCCAGGGTTGCTCATCTTTAACGAGTATTGCCATACCCAGCAGCGTTAACAAAATAGAAGATATGGCATTTTCTAATTGTGCCAATCTTACAGTAGTTTGTATTTCAGAAGATCTAAAGGCATCATGTGACCCTAATGTATTTGGATCTTGTCCGTTAACTGAAGAGTCATTTCATTATCTGAAAGCAAATCCCCTGACCGTCAAGGGCAAGACTGCCAAGGTCAAGTATAAGAAGGTCAAGAAAAAGACGAGAACAGTGTCAGTATCCAAGGTGCTCAAGATCGCTCCAAAGGGCACGGGCTCTTTAATCTTTGCCAAAGTATCCGGCAAAAAGAAGATCACGATCAACAGTACAACCGGTAAAGTCACAGTAAAGAAGAAACTGAAGAGAGGAACTTACAAAATCAAGATCAAGGTTATGTCTACCGGTAATGCAACATATAAGGCATCCGGTTGGAAGACAGTCACATTTAAGATCAAAGTCAAATAGTTGATTTTTTAGATTGGGGGATCTGACATGAAGCATATAAAGATCACATCAGTTTTGTTATCCGTTGCTATGTGTGTATCGATGGTGATGGCACCTGTTTCTGTTATCGCTGATGAAACGGAGGCTCCGGCCGAGACACAGACAGAAGTGACAGAAAAGCCTGAAACAAAAGAAGCACAGGCGCATGAAGAACCGGAAAAAGAACCTGAAAAAAAGGAGTCTGAACAGGCCGGTGAGACAGAACCGGCCCAGCCTTCTGAAGCTGCAAAAGAAGATAAAGAAGCTGCTGAACCTGAGGATAAGGAAGCGGAAGAGACTGTTAAGGAAGCAGAACAGGCTGAAACAGGCAGAAAAGAAGACAGACATGCAGTTCCGCCCAAAAACGAGCAGGTTCCTGCTACTGAGATATCATCTGTTCAGATTACACTTGACGCACCTGCGATCGGAGCGAATCCTGACTATACGGCAGCATTCCCTTCAAACGCAAACTATTATTCCGAAGCATTTAGCAATGAGTATTACGAAAATTACATTCGTTGG
>JAIKZM010000221.1 GCA_024682215.1 Saccharofermentans sp.
TTCCTCCTGAAGATATGCCGGCATTTAACACCCCCGGCTGTACAGGTTCTGCGGATGAATTATATTCATACACATAACTGCCGGTTGCCAAAAGAGTATCATTGCTATCATAAGCAAAGATGACAATGGTATAAGAACTGCTCTTTTTGATCCTGCTTGACTTGATCATATCATCGATCTCGGAATTAGCTTCGAACGTACGGTTGAACGTGTTGTAATAGCCGTCATTCCCGTCAATCTGCACTGTATATTTGTTTGCGTTCGGATACGGATCCCATGTCATTTTGCCCGTAGCGGACATTTTGATATTCGGGATAGTTCCGGTTTCTGAAGAGCCATTCTTTTTAGAATTTGAATCTGTGCCTTCCGGTTCCTTGGGAGTTTCTTCCGCAGGTTTTTCAGATTCATGCGGAACCTCTGCTTTTTCAGTTTCCTTAGAAGCTTCAGTTTCCTCAGGTGTACCGGCCTCTGTTTCCTTAGGTGCTTCGGTTTCCCCGGGTTTCTCAGCTTCCGTTTTTTCCGTTTCCTTAGGAGCTTGGGTTTCTTCAGGCTTGTCAGCTTCAGTTTTTTCTGTTACTTTGGGAGTCTCCTCAGACGGTTTTTGGGTTTCCTTTTGCTTGTCGGTATCTGTTTTGCCGGCAGGTTCCTGCTTATCTTTTTCAGTTTCTTCCGTAGCTGCAGGCGTACCGGTTTCTGTCTCATCAGCAAGCGATGCGATACCCGTAACGGGTGTCAGGCTTGCGATCATGGCCATTGCCAGAATGCCGGCACCAAGTTTCTTCAATGCTTTCTTCATGATTAACCTCCAAACAAAAAAACAACAACCAAAGGCCAGCAGCACAATGTTTGTTGACTTTCCCGAGATCAGTATCTCAAGATTATTTTATACCCTTGTTTGCCATGATTCCATACATTTATGCGGACAAAAAAAAGCCCCGCAGGATCACCCGCGGGGCCATAAAGCGTTTGCTGCTTATTTCAGTTTTGCATTACCCAGTACTGAAGGGTTCATGTAACCCGTGCCTGTGTCGTCTGCCCAGCTGAGCGTTCCTGAACGCTCGCCTTTGGATGTTGCATCGTTGACCTGGAGCTCAAGTCCGATAATGGTCTTGCCTGCCTCAGGAGTGATGTCCGTCCACTTGAAGGATGCTTCTACAAGATAGCCGCCGTCAGTGAGCTTGACTGCTGACTTCATGTTCTCGGCCTTGCACTTCTCACCGTTGAAGCTGAGCTTGTTCTTGTAATTGATCCTGTACTGCTTGTCATCAGGCTGATAGGATTCGGGCTTCTTGTGGTCCTCATCGATGAAGACTTCGATGGAATCCTGCTGGTAATCGTCAGCACTCTTATCGTTAAGATCCTTATCCTTAACATCCATCAGGACATAGAGGTTATCCTTGTCCCAGAGGAGTTTTGCATCGCATGTGACTGCTACGCTCTGAACAACGATCTCAAGCTTGACCGTCTCAGCGTTCTTCCATGCATCATCGATCTCTCCGTCAACACCTACCGTGCCCTGAGCGATCTCGATCGTTGGTCTCTTGAGCGCATCTACGGGCTCGATCTTTGTGGGATCGACAAATGCCCAGTATGTGAGCTTTGCCTGATAGTTTCCGTCGAAGAGGAGCGGGTATACCTTCATCTTGCCGTCAGAAGCTCCGCCGACGTTGTTTGCATCCTGGAGCCATGAGTTGGTGTCGATGACACCCCAGACGGTAAAGCCGCAGAAGTTGATGCCGCTCTTCTTAAGGTTCTTAGCAGTTTCATAAAGACGTGCATAGTAGTCGCCTTCGCGGTTGAGCTCATCTGCGAGTTTTGCCTCCGAACCGTCGAATGTTGCAGAAGGCTTGAGGTCGAGCTCGGTGAGCATTACCTTGTCTACTACCTTTGCGTAGTCTTTAACTGCTTCTTCAAACTGTGTGACTGAAGGAGCATTGACTGAATAATGGCCCTGCATTCCGAAACCGGAGATCCTGGTGCCTTCGGCAGCCTTAACGTCGTTGATGAGCTTAATAATTCCGCCACGCTTCTTCGCGTCGCACTCGTTGTAATCGTTGTAGTAAAGTTCAACGGAAGCGGGAGCGTACTTGTTTGCGAACTTGAATGCGTTGATGATGAACTCATTGCTGCCGTAAACTTTCCACCAGCTGGACTTGGAGCCGTGTGTATCATCAGAGAGATTGTCTCCGCCCTGCTCCGTATCAGTACGGTATGTTGCTGTAGCATCGCTGATAGCTTCGTTTACTACGTCAAAGCCGTAGAAGAGATCCTTGTACTTGCTCTGATCACCCGTGTAGTAAGTCAGGACTGTCTTGATATACCACTCGAGACGCTTGTTCATCTCTTCGGGCTTAACATAGTCCTTGGTCTTGTCATAACCTTCATGGAAGAACCATTCGGGAGTCTGTGAATGCCAAACGAGAACGTGCCCCCTGACACGGATCTTGTGGTCGGGGTTCTTGCTGTTCCATTCAGCGATCTTGTCGAGGATCGGATCCGTCCTTGAATGATCAAGTGTGGGAACGTCGATCTGCTCGCCGTTGAGTTCTTCCTTGTGAATGCTTCCGGATTTGGGAGCTGCGTTGTTGTAACCGAACATGCAGTCGGGTTTGAGCTCGTTTTCGAGAGTGACTGCATTGAAATGCTTTGTCACGAGCTGCATGACTTTTGCATCGTTGTATGTGCTGTTTCCGAAGCACGCTCCGACAATAGCGTCTTCACCGAGTCCGTCAGCGCTTGCGACTGACTTGTAAAGATCGGGAATGTCGGTCTGGACTGCGTCAGGCGCGTTGCTTCCTGATGTTGCAGCAGGCGCACCTGCCTGACATCCGCACTGCGCAAGGATCATCGAAAGACCCATGCCGAATGCGAAGAGTTTCTTGAGATTCTTCATAATGCCTCCAATCGAATTAAAATCACCCTGCCCGCTGTAAGGCAGAATCCTCTATACTAGATTTTAATTGATACAGGCAAATAATGGACCGACAAAATCTATCAGTTTGCAGGATTTTTTTCATCTCCGTCGTCTACAACGCGCTTGCCTATCCACTTGCGGCGGCGCCAGTGACTGAGCACAATGAGTCCTCTGATGCATTCATCCGAAGCCGTGCCCGCAAAGATACCTGCAACGCCGAATCCGAGCAGAACTCCGTAGCAATATCCTCCGACTGCTCCCAGGCATACCATCGTGATGAGTCCTACTATCAGCGGATATATGTAATCTCCGGCAGCTTTGAGACTGCTTACGACTGTCATGTTAAGGCATCTGCCTATCTCGACGAAGATGTCAACTGCCATTATCAGGAACCCTATCTTTATTATGTTCTCATTAGACGTGAAGATCCTGAGCGTAAAAGGCGATAAGGCCCAGTTGGCGGCTGCGATCAAAATGGTGATCGGAAGCGTGAGCTTCAGTGTTGAGAACACTCTCTTGTATGCCGCTTCCTCCTTGCCCGCTCCGACGAGGTGACCCGTGATTATCTGGGTGGCCATGGCGCTCGCGTTCGAAAAGACCATCGAAAACGAGATCAGCGAATTGCAGAAGACACGCGCATTTACCGAGTCGTCGCCCATTGTATTTACGAAAGAAAGCAGCACAAGCTGATACATGCTGTAGGCAAAGTTCTCGCCCGCAGACGGAAGTCCGATCCTGATCATCTTCCACAGCATCTTTCCGGGGAACGGTGCGAGGAGCTTTAAGCTGATCTTTCCGATCTTCTTTTTGTAGAAGAACATTACCGCGAATATAAGCGCGATGACCCTTGCGGTAACAGTTGAAATGCCGACGCCCGCAACACCGAGGTTCAGGTGTTTCAAAGGTCCGTATAAGAAAAGATAATTTCCACCGATGTTTATGAGATTGATGATTATCGAAATGTAAAATCCGATCTTCGTGTATCCGTTGCATCGGAGGATCTGGAGCATTACGTTATAACCGGCCTGAAGAAAGAGTCCTCCGCCTACGATGTTAAGATAAGTCTCCGCGTCCGGGAGCATGTTCGGCGAAATGTTGAGGAATGACGTGATCAGACCTTTTCCGACGACAAGAAAAGAAGAGAGGACGATTCCGAAGACCAGGTTCACCAGCAGCGCGAGAGTATAGATGCGGTCCATCTCACTGTATTTTTTCGCGCCGAGATACTGTGCGACTACTACAGATATTGCGGTCGCGATGATGTTGAACATGATGATGAAAAGGAACATGACCTGATTGGCATTGCCGACCGCTCCGACAGAATTCTGAGAATAGTGGCTCAGCATCAGAGTGTCCATGTTGTTGAGAAGGATGTTCAGGAGCAGCTCCAGAAACATCGGTCCCGCGATCACGAACAGCGAGGTCTTTTCATCGATTATACGGGCGCCGCCCGGTACTTTGCTCATATCAGTCCTCCAAAAACAAACGAGATTATATACTCAGAAGACGGATATTAAAGCAAAATCCATAAACTTCTCCGATTAACACAAAAGATGATAGGAATATCACATTACTCCTATCATCAATTCACCAAACGAAGAGAAAAAACTGTCAGAACTTCTGGATTATTATCTTCATCGTCGGCTCGCCGTCCTGGATGATGTACCTCATGTCATCCTCCGGAAGAGCAATGCAGCCGCCGGTGTATGGCTTAACGCCCATGCAGTGGATAAATACCGCAGACCCCTTGCCATACTCGTTGTTTGAATTGAAATCAGTCTCGAGGCCGTAATTATACTCGGGAGAATAGTAGTACATCTGCTCTCCTTCCGTGCACTTGTGACCGGTGACTTTCGCGTCGATGATGCGGTTATAGTATTTTTCACATCCGCATGCATATGTGTCGGGAGTGATCTTAACGAAAGAAAGCTTTGTACCCGGATTGTTCTTGATCCCGAACGCGGTCCTTACGCCAAAAACACCGAGAGGCGTTTTTGTGTCACCTTCCTTAGTCTTTCCGGGTCCGTTCAGACCGATATAAGCTTCACATTCGCGGGCAATTCTCCACGCTGTCCTGCCGTCTTCCACGTCCTCTTTTACAAGGTACATTGCATGGCCTTTGGTACCTTCCTCACAGCGTATGACCAGGACCTGCTTTACAGAAGCATCGTTTCTGAGCTTGAACAGCTCCTCCCTGACATCAAAATCCTGACCGGGAAGCTTTTCGGGTTCGATCTTCTTAACGGAATCCGTTGCCACTGATGTCTCTGAAGCAGTGGTCTCCGGAGCGGAAGATGACTCCATTACGCCTGTCTCTATTGCAGCTGATGAAGTTGTATCTGAAGCCAATAAAGTGGATTCTGAAGGAGCAGTGATCCCGCAGGCGGACAGAGCCAAAGCCGCGATCATAACTGCCGAGAGTGCTGAAACCTTGATTCTTTTCATGATGTATCTCCTGTAAATGACCTTATCTTCTGGTCGAAATACCGTCTCTTTCGTGCATCTTCTGTTTTTCTGCATACATGTGTCTGTCAGCACGCTCGAAAACATCGTTGAAGCAACGGTCTGTCTCGCGGTCGTATACAGCGCTTCCCACTGCAAACGAGATTCGTGCAGTAATATCATCGGTGGAATCTCTTTCTATCTTGAGCATCTCTTCGAGTTCCCCGATCATTTCATCCATCCTCGAATATTCGACAACGCTCGGAATGACAACAAACTCATCTCCTCCGATCCTGAATACTGTACTCAAAGGGAACGCCTTGCACAGAAGCCCTGAAGCATTTTTCAGCATCTGGTCTCCTGCCTTATGGCCAAGGTTGTCATTGACCATCTTGAGATAGTTCAGATCGCACATGATGACAGCGAACTCTGCAGTACCGGCTTTTATCTGCTCATCGAGATGAACGATTGTCTCTTCATAAGCGGTCTTGTTCTTGACGTTAGTCAAAGCATCAACATATACCAGATTCCTCATGGTGAGCAGATCGTCCTCGTGCTTCTTAAGGGTTATGGCATCATTCTCGATCTTGCGCTCCTGTGCCCTGACATGTGCCTTGATGTCCTCGGATCTTGCGCGGATATTGTCAATCGCGATCCTGAAGGCTCTGGAAAGTTCACCTACTTCGTCATTTCTCTCAGGCGGAAGGATGACATCATAATCTCCTTCACTGATCTCGTTTGCAGCGAAGGTAAGTTTTCTCAACGGACCGGTTATACGGTTCGCCATCAGCGCGGCAACGCCGGCAAGCACGATCGTCATTCCAAGGGAGATCCATACCATTACATTGATCGCGCGGTTTCTGGCACTGAAAACGCTGTGATAATCGTCACAGAGAACAAATTTCATTCCGTTTCGCAGCGTCACAAAAGCCATTGCACGGTCACGGCCGTCGAAATAGTACCGGATAAGTTCATCGCCAGTCTTTGGCTGAGACATCAGTTCCGCATTATCGGTGATCTGATCTTCCTCATCGCTGTGAAGGTGATCATGACCCAGATCCTCTAAATGGTAATGGACGCTGCCGTCAGCTTCCTTGAGATACATAAATCCCGTCTTCTGATATTTTAAGGAGTCTGCCCATTTGAGAAGTCTCGAAAAGCTGATGTCGATACCGATGATCGCTACAGGTTTGTCTTCGATAATGACCGGCTCAACATAAGAGATCAGATAATCATCTGCACTTGCGTCATAGTAAGGCTTGGTCCATACAGCCTTTTTGTTTTTGATGGGGCCGTAATACCAGTATTCCGCGACGGGATCTTCTTCTATCTCTTTCTGTGTAAAAGGAATGATGCTGAATTTTCCTTCACCGTTGCGGGTATAGTAAACGCCTTCCTCGCGGTCGGTGACACCGGTAATATCAAGCGTGTAATGGATATATGCGCCCTGAATGAACTCATTGTGTTCGGTCATGAAATGAATAAGGTCATCTGCATCTTTGACGATATTGTCACGAAGCTTCCCGTCTTCTGAGATCTTCTTAACGTCAGGGATCTTGTTTCTTGTCCATCTGGCAAGCGAACCGACGGCATCTTCTACCCTGAGGAACTCCGTATCAAGGTCATCGCCGCGTTCCTCACAGAACAGGTTCATCTGGGTTGCGGTATTTTCGGTAAGGATCCTGTTGGTAAGGATTACGCTTATCATCACCAGCGTTATTGCAAGTAAAAATGCCCCGATAACGATCAGGAATATCAGTCTTGCGCTAAGAGATGAAAAGAAAAACTTAGATTTCTTCATTTTTCAACCCAAATATCATTACTCAGAACAGATTACCCTTATGTCAGATATTATAACTAAAATTTGATAAAAATAACAGATAAAAAAAGCCCGGACGCCATTTTGGCATCCGGGACGAAAACGAAATCACAAGGTTTGGAATGGATTAATCTGTTACTCTACGACCGGGATCGTGGCAAAGCCCTTCTCAAGGTCCTCATCGGTAGGAATGAAGTCATTCATCTTGCCGTCATGATAAGCCTGATATGCAGTCATGTCGAAATAGCCTGTACCTGTGAGGTTGAACAGGATCGTCTTGGCTTCGCCTGTCTCCTTGCACTTGAGAGCCTCGTCAATAGCAGTGCGGATGGCATGTGAAGACTCAGGCGCAGGAAGGATGGTCTCTGTTCTTGCAAAGAGCGTAGCTGCCTCGAACACCTTTGTCTGCTCGACTGCGACAGCTCTCATGTAGCCGTCGTGATAGAGCTGTGAGACGATTGGGGACATGCCGTGATATCTCAGGCCGCCTGCGTGTGAAGGCGAAGGCATGAACTCTGAACCGAGGGTATACATCTTGCCGAGAGGGCAGACGTGACCGGTGTCGCAGAAGTCGTATGCGAATCTTCCCCTTGTAAGTGACGGACATGAAGCAGGCTCAACAGCGATGATCTCAGGATCAGCCTTGCCTGTAAGCTTATCTCTCATGAATGCCGACATGATACCGCCCAGATTGGAGCCGCCGCCAGCGCATCCGATTACGATGTCAGGATACTCGCCTGCTTTCTCCATCTGGATATATGCCTCTTCACCGATGATCGACTGGTGAAGGAGGACCTGGTTAAGAACTGAACCCAGTACATATCTGCTGTTGGGAGTATGTGTTGCCTTCTCGACTGCCTCGGAGATCGCGCATCCCAGAGATCCGCCTGTTCCGGGGAACTTGGCGAGGATCTGGCGGCCTACCTCAGTCGTATCTGAAGGTGAAGGAATGATGTCTGCTCCGAATGACTGGATGACTGACTTTCTGAAAGGCTTCTGCTCGTAGGAGCACTTAACCATGTAAACGGTAAGCGGGATGTGGAAGAATGCGCTTGCCATTGCAAGAGCCGTTCCCCACTGGCCTGCACCGGTCTCAGTAGTGATCGAATCAAGTCCCTGCTTCTTTGCGTAGTAGACCTGAGCTGCTGCAGAGTTGAGTTTGTGGGAACCTGATGTGTTGTTTCCCTCAAATTTGTAGTAGATGTGAGCGGGCGTACCGAGCTCTTTTTCGAGCTGGTAAGCACGGATCAAAGGTGAAGGTCTGAATATCTTGTAGAACTCGAGAACTTCATCAGGAATATCAATATAGCGTGTATCGTTATCAAGTTCCTGCTTGCAGAGCTCCTCGCAGAAGATGGGTGACATCTGCTCTACGGTAAGAGGCTCATGTGTGCCGGGATGGATCAACGGTGCGGGCTTGATCTTCATATCCGCACGGACGTTGTACCACTGCTTCGGCATCTCATCTTCCGTCAAAAAGATTCTCTTTGCTTTGTCTGCCATAATCGGCTCCTTTCATCCTGGCGGCAAGATGTTGGCCTGCCGGAAAGCGTGGTGTTCGTTATTTGCTTTCCGTCGCAATAAAAAAGTCCCGTGTCAAAAGACACAGGACAGAATATACTGCGGTACCACCTGTTTTGACTGCCGGATTCTATGAGGTTGGCAGTCCACTCTGGTTCACGTTCCAACAAACGTGCTCTTAGGGTAACGGGGGAGTTCCCGTCGGGCCATTTCCTGCCCGCCCGTCTTCGGATCCATTCTCCGGCGCTTCAAATCCGCAATCACACCATCTGCGGCTCTCTCGTTTTTCAGCGTTCTCCGGGTACTATTTCCGAGTCATCCGGTTTAACAAATCAAATATACCGCCTGCCGGCGACAATTGTCAATATGTTTTGGAAGTGTCAGATGCTCTCCTTGGCTTTTTCGAGCGCGTCGATGACACGGTCGCACCAGCGGTCGAACTCGGGGTCTTCCACGCGGCACTCCGGATGGTCGAGAACATATTTAAGAGCGATCCTGACTCCCTTGTGGAAAGGAACCGTTGTTTTCATGTCAGGCGCTAAGCGCTTGAGCTTGCTGTTATCGAAGACCACAGATACCGACTTGTCACCTGTCAGGCTGCCCTCGAAATCAAAACCATACTTGTCGCCCACGGAAGAAAGATATTCCGAGGAAACATAGTAAGGATTGAGTTCAACGCCGAGAGCATCAGCGATTGTGGCATAGATCTGGTTCCATGTAAGGACCTCATCTCCGGTGATCTGGAAAGCTTCTCCGATGGCGTGGCGGTTACCGATCAAAGCCGTAAATCCGACAGCGAAGTCCTCATTGAATGTAAGATGCCACAGAGACGATCCGTCGCCCTGGATTATTACGGGCTTTCTGTCCAGCATGCGCTTGATGACCTGCCAGAAGCCTTTTGTTCCGTGGACTCCCAGCGGAATATGCTTCTCGTCATAGGTATGGCTTGGCCTTACGATAGTTACGGGGAAACCCTCCTCCCTGTACATCTTCATGAGGAACTCCTCACACGCGATCTTGTCCCTGGAATACTGCCAGTGAGGATTTGCCAGCGAAGTTCCTTCAGTGATCACATAACCTGCGGCAGGCTTATGGTATGCGGAAGCTGAACTGATATATATGTACTGTCTCGTCTTATCCTTGAAAAGACGGTAGTCACGCTCGACCTGTTCGGGAACAAAGCCTATGAACTCGCAGACCGTATCAAATGTGTAATCCTTTATGGCTTCAGCAGCTGCAGCCTCATCATTGATATCAGAAATGATCTGATGAACGCCCTCGGGAGCCGGGTTGTTTCCGCGGTTCAAGAGCCATACATCATAACTCTTGTCTGCTGCAAGCCTCCTTACGATGGCACTGCTGATCTGTCCTGTTCCGCCGATGAATAATACTCTCATATGGCATGGCTCCCTTTTTTCTAAAGGATAAAACGAAGGACTGCGTGATGTAAACCGGATAAGTGACATTGCACTGATTTTTCACACTTTTTCGGGATATTTGTATTTTCGGTGCGTTATAAGTACACTTGTACAGTTATGATCTATATTTTGAGACACGGAAAAACCGAATGGAATAAGCTTAAAAAGCTCCAGGGCAGGACCGACATTCCTCTTTGCGACGAGGGACGAATCATGGCCGCTGAAGCTGCCGAAAAATACGCCTGCGTTCATTTTGACGTATGTTATTCATCACCTCTGTCAAGAGCCAGGGAAACTGCGGAGATCATCCTCAAAGGACGCGATGTGCCGATCATATTCGATGACAGGCTCCAAGAGATGGGTTTTGGCGTTTACGAAGGCATAGTACGGAGCTTTGACAAACCCGGCTGTCCCATCAATGTTCTTTTCGAGCACCCTGAAGATTACATAGCACCTCCGGATGCCGGCGAAAGTCTCGATGAGCTTTACGCAAGGACAGGCAGTTTTCTGGAAGAGGTGATAAAACCTCTCCGCGAAGCCGGAAAAGACGTTCTGATCGTTGCTCACGGAGCATTGAATTCATGCATGCTCACTCAGGCAAAAGGTCTTCCCCGCAAGGATTTCTGGAGTCACGGCATCGTTCAGTGCACTCTTATGCCCCTGTTCGGTAACGCCAAAGATTAAGCGAAGCTTCACTACTCTTTTACGATGTTCTTGATCCAGATCCCAGATCTGACCATGACAAACGCAATAAGGCACTTGATGACTTCAAGTCCGTTTACCACCGAGAGCATCCATGTGACGCTCAGATCAGTAAAACGGCTCATGAAGAACGCAGCCGCAACGGCTATGCACCAGGTGTAGATACTGTCGAAGAGTACGGTGATGAGCGCATTTCCTCCCGACCTTATTATGAAATACGAAGCATGCGTATAAGCAACGAATGGCATCGCGCAGGCTGCGATCAGGATAAAGCCCGTAGCAAGTGAGCGTATATGGTCAGAGGTGTTGTAAAGATACGGGAAAAAGGGCGCGATGCATGCCATGACAACAGCAAAGAAGACTCCGCATACAACAGTGACAAGGCGCATCTTCCCTGCTTTGTATTTAGCATCGCCGAGTTCACCGGAACCGAGGATATGTCCCATCATGATGCCCACAGCCTCACCCATTGCAATGAAAGCCACGCCCATAACATTCCAGATCGTGGACTGTATGTTCATCGCAGCCACCGCATCAAGGCTCCTGTATGAATAGCACTGGTTGATCACCGTCATTCCAAGTGACCAGAGCGTTTCGTTAAACATAAGAGGGATCGCCTTGACGACAAACCTGCCGATAAGTTTTACAGGTATGTAAAAATGAGAGAACGCGCCCTTGATGAAGGGGAACTGCTGCGCATGTTTCCCTGTATATATGATCAGGATGGCGAGCTCCACGAATCTTGAGATGACCGTTGCGATGGCGGCACCTGACGCACCGAGGGCGGGAAGCCCGAACTGACCGTATATAAGGAGCCAGTTGCCAATAAGGTTTACGAGGATTGCTGCGATCGAGGCATACATGGGAACTTTCGTGGAACCAAGGTCTCTTAAGGTGCCCGCATATGCCTGCGTAAGGCCGATAGGGATCAGGCTTATGAGGATGATACGGATGTAATCGATCCCTATCTGGAGCGTTTCCGCAGCATCGGCGGGATTTCCTTCTCCCTGAAGAAAAAGGTTGATGAGCATCGGAGACAAAGCAGCATATAAGAGCACGCAGATGGCTGCGATGATGGTATTAAAGACTATCTTGAACCGGAAAGTATAACGGATGCCTTCGTTGTCACCGTTTCCTTTGTACTGCGCGGTAAAGATACCCGCTCCCGCAGTTGCTCCGAAGATAACGAGAAAGAAAACGAAAGTCAGCTGGTTTGCAATGGCAACACCGGAAAGCGCATTAGTACCAACCCTCCCGATCATGAGATTGTCGAGAAGATTTACAAAGTTGGATATTCCGTTCTGTATCATCATCGGGATGGCTATCAGAAGGAGTTTCCTTATATAAGATCTGTCGTTTTTCGCCGTTGTCATAGTCATTATTTACTCAAAACCTGCATATAGAGTGAGAATTTTAACAAAAGCGTTGCAAATAAACAATAGTTCAATAAATAGTGCCGAAATTTGTAGTGTATAATCCCTTGTATCAAAAATCTTTTAAAGAGGATCAACTATGAAGACAGAATCCATAAAGATATCCTCTACCGGTACCGGCAGAGATAAAGCATTGGCAATTACCGAAAAGACCGGCGCTTTTGTCGGACTTGACCACAACAATTCGCTTCGTCTGCGTCTTCTTTCAGAAGAACTCATAGGACTCATGAACTCTTTCACAGATGAGCTCCTCGGCGATTTCTGGCTTGAAGCCAAAAACGAAAATATCGAGATCCACCTCAAGACCGAGATCCCCATGGATCTTAAGACGAGGAAAGAACTCCTTTCAGTTTCCACATCAGGCAAAAACTCAGCCGCAAAGAGTTTCATGGGTAAGATCCGTGAGATGATCGAGCTTGCGACGCTGCCGGAAGACCCGGAGATCAAAGCCCTGACAGATCAGGCCATGGGACTCATGAACATGGGATGCCAGATGGGCACACATTCGAGCAACTATTCATGGGCCATGAGCACTTATGTCGCCTCCATCGAAAATGAGAGCGAGACCAAGTCCGAAGCAAAGGACGCGCTGGCAGATCTTGAAAGATCCATCGTCGCCAACCTTGCAGATGATGTCACCGTTCACATCGTAGGTTCAGACGTCGAGATCACGATCTACAAGACCTTCTGATGCCAAACATTCCGGAAGAACAAAGGGCGCTTTGAAAGCGCCCTTTTGGTTATCCGATATTCTGTCCGCAGGATTCGCAGAACTTGCTGGTGCTCTTGTTTGGCGCACCGCAGTATTTGCAGTAGCGGGTGCCGGAAACTGGTCCTGTACCCTGCTGCATTACAGGCTGCATGGGCTGCACAGGCTGAACGGGAACCTGCTGCATCATGTATGCAGGCACGTTGGGATCCTGATATACGGGAGCACCGTTCGGGCCGACCGTAACGACCGGACGGTGGATCATGCTCGGGTCGACATAGTTTCCGGGGGAAACATTTTTCGTTATGAGGAATGATATAAGGCCGCCGAGAGCTGCGCACGGGAGTGCTACAAATAAAATGACAACGTATCTGCTGTCTGTGCCGAAGATGGCAAATCCAAGGATCGCTCCGATAAACTCGAAGACCACCCACAAAATGATCGTAAGCGCAATAAAGCCGCCGGGTCTTCTGCCCTTCTTGATCGCATTGTTCTTATTCACTCTGCAGAGCGAAATGATCGCGAATATCTCTAACATAAATCACCTTTCCCTTTTATGGTCTTTATAGTAATCGTCTTTATCTTTATACATTAGTGTATCTATAACCACAACAAGATCCTGTGTGTCTTCACTGCTGAAGTCAAAGACCTTGCCTCCGACCGCAGCCGAAAGCTTATAGGGCTTTCCGGACTTTTCGTTGTACCTTTCAACAGCATCCATGGTCTTCTGCTTGTACAGTTCGATATCGGATTCTTTCGCTTTGTGCATCAGTACGACGAATTCATCGCCTGCAAATCTTATTACCGTTCCGACAGAACCGAAGACCTCATTCAAAATGCCTGCGAAAGCGATGAGCGCCTGATCGCCTTCCTCGTGCGAATAATTGTCGTTGATAGATTTGAACCCGTTAAGATCGAGCATGTAGGCAACTATCTTGTCCTTGCGTCTCTTCTGAAGTCTGATCAGTTCCTTGTCCATTTCGAATCTGTTATAGATACCGGTAAGCTTATCAATGTAGATGCATTCATTCTGCAGCGCAATGACAATGCCTGCCAGTGAAACGGCAAAGCATGCGGGTAGCAGGGATATGCCGTATATCAGAGCCTGAAGTATAAGCCCCATGAGGATCGGAAGGAGGAACTCAAATACCGGGAAATACCTCAAAGCAGGGTTTCTGAGCTTTGATACTGCATAGAATCCGATACCGTAGAACGTCAGTATCAGTCCGGCTATAACGAAAAAGTTGTACAGCTCTCCCCTGTGATAATGATTGCTCAGATCGATCGAGAATACGATCGGATAGAACAGGTTGATGACAAGCATCACTATCTCCACGCCGCACAGGAGCCAGAACAGCAGGAAATGAAGACGGTTTGTCTTCGAGGCAATATGTTTGACTATCATCTGGACAAGCGAAATGCCTACCAGGACATTGAACAGATAAAGATAGCAGTTTCCCAGGATGAGGATGACATGAATGATCTCATGTCCGGCGCCGATCCGCCCGTCCAGCCATGTTACGGCAGCATCAACAACACAGTTGATGACTGCCAGGATCAGCATTCTCAGCATGATCGAGCTTTCATTTCTGCGTCCGGGCAGGTTCCACCCTTTTGTGGCCAGGATCGTCAGAAGGATGGCCAGACCTATAAAGTCAGCCACCAGAACTGCATACAGATTGATTACAGGTGTAAATACGTTAGGCATACGGAGATTATACTCTCCGTACCGCAAAAAAGGATAACCCCGGATCAATTCTCCCCGTTTATCTTTTCAACGGCAGATCTGAGATCCATTCCGCTCAGATCCTGCGCATGGAAGATCTGTCCGTTTACCTTGTCTTCGGTAAAGGCAGGGGCTATGACTCCGGGAATCGCGCTCTCGGGCGCATTGGGCGCATTCGGGCCTCCGAGGTCGGTCCTGCACCAGCCCGGGTCAACGAGGTTCATGGCAACACCCGTGCCTCCGAGTCTGGATGCCATGTCTTTTGTGATCTTATCAAGTGCTGCTTTTGCAGCGGAATAACCCGCCTGCTCAGGCTCTTTGTCGATGCCGCTCGTAGTATTGACGATACGTCCGAATCCGCGGTTTACCATCTTTGGAAGGAAGTGATAGCAGATCATGGCAGGAGCTATCGTGTTAACGTTGAAGCTTACCGTAAAGTCACTTTCAGGCGTCTGGTAGTAATCAGTCCTGTATGCGATCTGAAGTCCGGCATTGTTGAGTACAACATCGACATCAACGCCCAGGGCATCGATTTGTTCGAGCATCTTCAGAACAGAGGGAATATCGTTAAGATCAGCTGCAAAAGAATGTACTTCTGCGCCCAAAGCTTTAAGCTCTTCTTCGAGTGATGCGGTGTGTTCCGTGTTTCTGCTCTGAAGGATGAGGTTACATCCCTGCTCAGCCATTGCTTTTGACGCAAGTCTTCCGATTCCTCTGGAAGCGCCTGTTACCAGTACCCATTTTCCATTGAGATCCAACATAGAACACCTCGCTTGATTTAGTGCTCATATTCTACCAACAGTGTGTTTAGGGATATTCCGTTTTTCCGTGTTTTTTATTCAGGTCCTGACGTTATAAATGCGCGGGGATCATTCAGTTTCGGAAATGATGTTGAGTTCATCATTGAGCCTTGCAACGATGACCCTTTCTCCCGGACCATATTCCTTCTTGCCGATAAAAGGAGATATGTCATGGTCTTCGAGTCCTATGACCTGATAGCCGTGTTCATTCTTGCCGTTTACGGTCCCTGACAGGAATTCATAGTCGTGATTCTTTATTGCTTTATATGTTGCAAAAACATTGTAGACCGCATATATGGGGAAGAAGATAATGAGGATTGCCGCTAAACTGAAGAAAATACGTCTGAGAAAGTGCGCGAGCAGGATGATTATCGCGATGACTATCACGCTGACAACGATTGAAGCAGGTATCAGTTTCCATGCGGCCGATCTGGATTTCTTAATAAATCTCTGCTCGAGATCTTCACTTACCGTAACATTGACAAGAGCCTGATTCTCAACTGCGGCCTTGACCGAAAACTTAACATCCGCTGCCATATATAACCTCCGTGCCCTTTCTTTGAAAAGGTCATCAGAAATTAAACCGCATAAGATAATTCATGTCAAATGGTCACAAACAGCAAAGACTACTTCTTTCTCGCCTCTTTCAGCTGCTTCTGCGTCTTTTCGCCTTCGTCCTCATATCCGATGCCGAGGAGCCTGAATTCATTCAGCATCAGCTCAAGTTCTTTCTTGTCCCTTAAGCTGAACCTGAACCAGTAATTGTCATTCACAATGACCTTTATCCTGTAGGTCATGTGCTTTACTCCGTTTATGTCTGACGAGAAACGGTCAGTGGAGATCTTCGTTATCCTGCTGACATCACAGACCTCGCAAAGAGACTTCGCGAATATGACCATGTAATCCCTGCCGAGAACAACCAGTCCGTCGGGAAGCGCAAAGTGGGAACCGATCATGAAATCGGCATTGAGACGGACCGGGTCGGCACCGGATCTTTCAACAGCCTTCTTAAAATCAAGCTCTTCCGAATAAGAAAACTCCTTCTTCCCGGCAATAAAAAAAGTAACCAGTATTGTCAGCACGCCGAGCCCGACGCTGATACGCCAGTCAAAATTGAATTCACCCGACATCTTTATCAGGAAAAGGGCAATGATCAGGATGCAGCTAATACCTATAACAATGACCCTTACCCTGTAATTTCTCTGCCTGTATCGTCTGATGACATCGTACATGTCCTTGCCCGGGAGTTTTTTGTGAATGGCAGATTCACGTGCGATATCCTCATCGCTCTTGACTTCTCCGGGATGTGTTTTCTTATAGTAAGAGCAGATAAACAGGACTGCACCCGCAAGACACAGCAGCATAAAGAATGCGGCAAGGACCGTATAGAGTATCTGTTCAGTGCGGCTGATACCCGGGTCGTTGCCAAACAAAAGATAGGCACCTGCTCCTCCGAACATCAGCGTACCGAGAAGACAAATGCCTACTATCTTGATCAGTTGTTTTTTGTCTGTTTCCATGGGAAACAGTATAACAAAATGTTTCAGTTACTTTCGAGCTTCTCTGCCGCTTCCTTCATTATACTGATGATCGGCAGATGCTGCGGACATACACCTTCACACTGGCCGCAGCCGATGCACATGGAGGCTTTTCCGTTTCCGTCTCTTTCGACGAGGCCGTTGTAGAAGAAGTTCGGTCTGATGTCATCGGGGAATTTGCGCTTTGTGTTAACGGCACTGATGACGTCGGGGATCGCGATCTTCATGGGGCATCCGTCAACGCAGTATCTGCAGGCGGTGCATCCGACGAGTTCGATCCTGAACATTGCTTCCTTGACCTTCTCGATGGCTTCCTTTTCCTCATCGGAAAGCGGCTCGAAATTCTTAAAGGTATTCATGTTGTCGTCAAGCTGTTCCTGTGTGGACATGCCGCTTAAGATGGTAGTAACTCCGGGAAGGCTTCCGACATAGCGGAAAGCCCAGGAAGCGATGGACTTGTCGGGACGTACGCCCTTAAGGATAGCCTGACATTCCTCATCGTGATTTGCGAGTTTGCCGCCCTTGCAGGGTTCCATGACTATTATCGGGATGTTCCTCTCAGCGAGGATATTATAGAGTTCGCCTGAATGAACGATCTTGTTGTCCCAGTCAGCGTAGTTGAGCTGGATCTGGACGAACTCGATCTCCGGATGCTTGTCCAACACCTTTACGAGAAGCTCCGGAGTGCCGTGATAAGAGAAGCCCAAGTGCTTTATCTTGCCCTCTTCCCTTTTCTTTATGCCCCAGTTGAAGCAATCGTACTTCTCATATGTATCGTAGTTATTTCCGTCCTCAATGCTGTGGAGCAGATAGAAATCGAAGAAATCAACTCCGCATCTTTCGAGCTGCTCATTGAAGATCTTGTCCCTGTCTTCAAATGAATGTATGCACCATGCAGGGAGCTTGGTGGCAACTGTGAACGAATCTCTCGGGTATCTCTTTACGATGGCTTCCTTGACGATCTTTTCGGAATTGCCGCCGTGATAGACGTATGCGGTATCGAAATAATTGAAGCCGGCCGCCATGTAGGCATCAGCCATTTTGCAGACTTTGTCCAGATCGATGACTCCGTCGTTCTCCGGCAATCTCATAAGACCAAATCCGATCTTGGGCATCTTTGAAACATCTACGCTCATAGCAGCACCTCCGCATTTTCGAAAAGGCTGTCTTCACAGCAATCCGTATATACGGCGATTATATCAAACGGCTTTTACAGGGTGTTGTTTATTAAGTTTAAAAGTGTAGTAAATCGGGGACTAATTTTCCCCGTCTTCCGGATAGTCATCCAGGAAGCTGTGGAAAACGCCGTCCTTTGTGTATGAGATGACGCTGTCTAAGAATACGTTTTCCATGCTGCTCATTATGTTGGCTTCAACCTCGGGGTTGGTCTTATGAAGTCTGGCAATGAGCTCTTTGGTCTCTTTGCGCTTCGAAGAGATCCCGTTCCTTGAATCGGCGACACGGCAGGCGCAGTCAGCGAACTTAAGTCCGTACCTGTCCTTCCACTCTATTATGTCCTGCTCTTTGATGAGATACATCGGGCGTATGAGTTCCATTCCCTCGTAGTTTTTGCTCCGGAGCTTTGGCATCATGGTCTCTACATGTCCGCTCCAGAGCATGCTCATGAGCGTCGTTTCTATCACGTCATCGTAATGATGGCCGAGAGCGATCTTGTTGCACCCCAGTTCTTTCGCTTTGGAATAGAGCGCGCCGCGCCTCATCCTGGCGCAAAGAAAACACGGTGATTTCTCATTCTCCGATACAGCTTCGAAAAGCCTGTTTTCAAATACAGTCAGAGGAATTCCGATGAGCTTTGCGTTCTCTTCTATCTGAGATCTGACTTCCGGACTGTACCCGGGATCCATTACCAGAAACAGCAGTTCAAACGGGAATTTGTCCTGTCTTTTCAGTTCCTGGAAAAGCTTTGCCATGAGCATGGAATCCTTGCCGCCCGAGATACAGACGGCGATCCTGTCGCCCGGCTTTAACAACCCGTATGTTCTTATCGCCTTGGTAAATCTTGCGAATATCCTGTTGTGAAAGACCTTGTCTTTCCTCAGGTCATGTTCTATCTCGAGGGGGCCGGTCATGTCTGTCAGTGAATATCCTTCATCAGGTCAGCGATCGAAACGCTGTCCAGGTATTCATTGATACGGTCATTTAATCCCTTCCAGACCGGAAGAGTACGGCAGTCGTTGATATGCTCGCATTTGACGGCATTGCTCTCAAGACAGGCAACGGGCGCTATATCACCTTCCGTGATCCTGAGCACCTCTCCGACTGAGATCTTCGAAGGCTCCTTGGACAGGCGGTATCCGCCGCCCTTTCCGTGTACGCCTTCTACCAGATGTTCAGACACGAGAAGAGGCAGGATCCTCTCGAGATACTTGAGTGAAAGGCCCTGTCTTTCTGCCACTTCGCGCATTGGAACGTATCCGTACGCTGAATTTTCGGCAAGATCGATAATTACGCGGAGAGCATAACGCCCCCTGGTTGATACCATCATTTTTCTATACCTTCCTTATGGTCAATCTTGCCACAAAGACGGCTTATTTACAATTCTTGCCGGCTGCGCTCTCAGGCGTCTCACAGCAGTGGGCGCAGTCTTCGTGAGGTGCAAACTTCTCATGATCGTATTCGATCCCGTTCTTGTCGAAATAGTCCTTAAGAGCGGCCTTTATCGCTTCCTCGGCAAGTACGGAACAGTGGAGCTTTACCGGCGGGAGTCCGTCCAGAGCTTCGGTTACAGCCTTGTTTGTAAGTTCTGCAGCTTCGCTGATCGGCTTGCCCTTGATGAGTTCAGTAGCCATTGAACTCGATGCGATGGCGCTTCCGCATCCGAATGTCTCAAACTTAACGTCATTTATGATGTCATTTTCGATCTTAAGGTAGATCTTCATGATATCACCGCAGACGGGATTGCCTGCTTCGCCCACTCCGTCAGCATCCTCAATGACGCCTACGTTCCTGGGATTCCTGAAATGATCCATCACTTTTTCACTGTATAATGCCATATTAATTCTCCTTTCTTATTCCGCGAAAACGTGTGTTCTCTTGCCGTTTACAAGATCACGCCAGAAGGGTGACATGTTCCTTAAATAAGTAACTACTTCAGTTACTGACTTGATAAGGTAATCAATATCTTCTTCAGTCATGTCTTCACCCAGTGAAAGCCTGAGTGATCCGTGTGCAACCTCGTGCGGTCTTCCGATCGCAAGAAGAACGTGGCTCGGGTCAAGTGAACCTGATGTGCATGCGCTTCCTGATGATGCGCAGATTCCTTTGTCATCCAGAAGCAGCAGCATCGATTCGCCTTCGATACCCTCAAAGCAGTAGTTAACATTACTCGGCAGACGGTTGTTCCTGTCACCGTTGAGTTCACCGTAAGGGATCTTGTCCAGGCCTTCGATGAGGCGGTCACGGAATGATGTGAGCTTTGCGGAATTCTTTTCGAGGTTTGCAACTGCCTCTTCAAGTGCAACTGTCATGCCCATGATAGCCGAAAGGTTCTCTGTTCCTGCTCTCTTGCCCTTTTCCTGTGCTCCGCCGTTGATGACGTTATCGAGCATGATGCCGCGCTTTGCATAGAGAACGCCGATGCCCTTGGGGCCGTGGAACTTATGCGCTGACAACGAGAGCATGTCAATGTTCTGTTCAACAGTATTTATCTTTAAATGCCCTGCCGCCTGAACCGCATCAGTATGGAAAAGCACCTGCTTCTCCCTGCATACCTTTCCTATTTCGGCGATGGGCTGGATAGTTCCGATCTCGTTGTTTGCAAACATGATCGTAACAAGGCATGTATCCTCGCGGATCGCATCTGCAACCTGCTGCGCCGTTACGATTCCGTTCTCATGAACGTCA
>JAIKZM010000002.1 GCA_024682215.1 Saccharofermentans sp.
CGGTACAACACCGATCATGTTGCCTTCTGCGTCAATAAGGCGGACCTGCGCGAATTTGATCGAATCATTGATCAACTGATTCTCGTTAGCCTTTGAGATAGTAATCACCTCCCGTTTAAATGTCGATATTTCCTAATGTCACAAAAAAAGAACGGATATAATCCGTTCTCTCATAACAGCCCTGCCTTAAGATAAGGCAACCCTCTATAGGTTTTAAACTATTAACCTCTTTACAGCCTTCAGGCGCTTGAGGTGAGAAACGGATGTTCTTCTTTATCAACGTGCTAATGATAAATAATGTCTGCGGCAATGTCAAGGCATTTTTTAATGAATGACCTTGAGAAATGACCTTCTGTGGATCGGAGTCATTCCGAGCTCCCTGATCGCAGCATAATGATCTTTCGTTCCATAGCCCTTATGCTTGGCAAAACCATATCCCGGATATGTATTGTCAAACTCCACCATTATATGGTCCCTCGTTACTTTTGCAAGTATCGAAGCAGCGGCGATGGAATCGGAATTTGCATCTCCTTTTATGATCGGAACGACATCAACTCCGGTGCCGCTCAGGTTGACCGCGTCTATGAGCAGAAGATCCGGCCTGAGCTTTTTGGAAATATCCTCGACACAGGTCCTCATGGCCTTTTTCGTAGCTTCAAGGATATTGATCTCATCGATCACTTCTGCGGAGATCTCGCATACAGTCCATGCAAGCGCCTTTTCTTTGATCTCAATGAAAAGCTCCTCCCTCTTCTTCTCGGAGAGCTTCTTCGAATCATCGAGTCCCAGTATCTTCACATTAGGATCGAGTATACAGCAGCCGGCAACGACAGGACCTGCCAGAGGTCCTCTTCCCGCCTCGTCGATACCGGCAATTACGGAATAACCTTTTGCATGATATTCACGCTCATATGCATAGAGCTTTTCGTATTTTTCTTCAAGCTGTTCAACAGTAAGTCTTGCCATGATCAGTTTCCTTTTGGAGGATTGGGATCCTCAAGCGTTATCCTTCCGATGCGTCCTTCGCGAAGATCCGTCAGCAGTGTCTTCGCAAACCTTTCCTCATCCACTCTTCCGCCGCTCATTACGCAGCCGCGCTTCTTGCCCATGGCAAGGAAAAGGTCGTAATACGGATCGGAATAACCCATTTCATCGTCATTTGCTTCAATGTCGAGAGACACGCCGTAACGCTCGGTCATGAGCTTGGGATACAGTTCTATCAGTATCTTCATTATCTCGTATGCGGTCTCAGTGACTTCGGTCACCTCGTCTTTTATCGAGCCGCACGCCTGAAGGCAGATCGCACTCCTCTTCGTGGCGATCCTGGGCCAGAGCACGCCGGGCATATCCATCAGTTCAAGCCTTCCGCCCGTCATTATCCATTTGAAGTCCTTTGTGACACCGGGCCTGTCGCCTGTGACTGCGGCTTTCTTTCCGGCCAGCGCATTGATAAGAGTTGATTTGCCCGTATTGGGGGATCCTACGACCATGGCTCTTACCGGCCTTCCGGTACGTCCCTTCTCTGCAGCCTTATTGAGTTTTTCCTCCATGAGATCCATGGTCAGCTGGTTAAGCCTGTCAAAGCCCTTCTTGTGATTGCTTTCGAGCGCACAAGCGGGAATGCCGTTCTTTGCCAAATGGTCGATCCACTGGTTTGTCTTGGCGGGATCTGCAAGATCCGCCTTGTTGAGGACAACTATCCTCGGTTTGTCTCCGATGATCTTATCGAGTTCTGGGTTCCTGCTCGAAAACGGTATCCTGCAGTCAGCAGTCTCATAAACGATGTCGACGAGCTTCAAACGCTCGCCGGTCTCGTTGAGAGCCTTCCTCATATGACCCGGGAACCAGTTGATGTTGTTTGCCATAAATCACCTCGAAATCAGTGAAATAATGATAACACACTGTTCAATACAAAAGGAGTTATAATAAACGGCATGAAAAAATGCATAAAATTATAAAAAACGGCCGATTCTTATAATTTTTTCAAAAAAATCGGGTGCTTTTTTATAAAAGAACCACACAAGAAGATCAATAAAAAAAGGCTGCCCGAAAGCAGCCTTGTTTTTTGCAGTTAAACCGCGAATTACAGCTTCTGCTGGATCTTCGCTGCCTTACCCTGACGATCACGCAGGTAGTAAAGCTTAGCTCTTCTGATCTTACCCTTACGAATGATGTCGATGTGGTCGATCTTAGGGCTGTTAACAGGAAGGATCCTCTCAACGCCTACACCGTAAGAAATACGGCGGATGGTGATTGACTCGGAAAGTCCTGAACCCTTTCTAGCGATAACATATCCTTCGAAAACCTGAATACGCTCCTTAGCACCTTCCTTGATCTTGAGGTGTGCCTTTACATAGTCACCGACCTCTACATCAGGGTAGTTATTCTTGATATTTTCACTCTCAATAACTTTTACTAAATCCATTTTGTCTTTTCCTCTCTTTCCTGCAGATGTTCGTGCCTGGATGTGGGCAGAGGACCATCCTGATAAAACTGAAAAAGTTTATCACAACCCTTTTTCAAAGGCAAGCATCTTTTCCCAGTCTTTTTCGGAGACAACTTCCTTATCGAAAAGGTCCGGTCTCCTGTTCAGCGTGTCGAGCATCGCCGCCGCCCTGTTATACTCACCGATGAGCGCATCATTGCCGTTTCTGAGGACTTCCGGGACGCTCCTGCCGTTCCACTCAGCCGGCATCGTGTACTGGGGCGCCTCAAGCAGATTGCCCGTATGCGATTCTGCCGTGAAAGCCTCTTCGTTCGGAAGCACGCCCGGGATAAGCCTGGCAACAGCGTCGATCACTACGATAGCAGCCGTTTCACCGCCTGTCAGGACATAGTCTCCTATCGATATCTCCTCGTCGCAGACCATATCGGTAACGCGCGCGTCAATACCTTCATAGTGACCGCATATGATGAGCAGATTCTTATGTGACGCAAGTTCATGAGCTTTCTTCTCGTTGAAGACATGACCCTTCGGTGACATGAAGACCGTATAGGGCTTCTCCCCTGCAAGTTCACACGCCTTCTCATATGCGCCGAAAACGGGCTCGCATCTGATCATCATACCGGTTCCGCCGCCGTAGATCGTATCATCAACGCGTCCATAGGTATTCGGCGCAAAATCCCTCATCTGGATGCATTCGAGTGAGATCGCGCCCTTGGCGATCCCGCGTCCCGTGATGCTCGTATTAAGGTAACCCGTGACCTGTTCGGGAAATAATGTAGCTACGTAAAAGTTCATGATTGTGTCTGGTCATTCCTGCTTATGAATTCGACATTGCCGTCCTGGTCGACCTTAATGGCCGTGCCGCAGAACGGACAGTAACCTACAGTGGTCCTTCTTATCTTATTACCGGTGGAGCCGCAGTTGGGACATTCAACGGCAACGTACTGGGTCTCAAGCTCGTCGTTATACTTCTGCTGGTTGAACTCGGTCTGCTTCTGTGCTGCCACCGCCTTGGCCTGCTGGGCTTCAGCCTGCTTTTGCAAGGCCTTCTGCTTAGCGACCGCGACCTTCTTCTTACGGATGATGGACGAGATTATGATGAGTCCGATAATGACGATCGCAACGACAACAATGATCGTAAACACCTGCTTTTCAGACAACTGCTTGATCATGATGCGATCGCCCGCCCTCATGAAAGCCTTCTGGAAAAAGTGACCCTCATCAAGGTCGCCATCCGTATAGTAGTAATCGATGTAATCGAGCAGGATC
>JAIKZM010000092.1 GCA_024682215.1 Saccharofermentans sp.
TGCCGATAAACGCGACATTACAAGAGCGCTTTCAAACCTTGTGATCAACACTTATAAGCATAATCCCGACGGGATTACATTTTACGTACGGATGGAGAAAACAGGTGATAAGTGCGAGATCATCCTGGCCGATACCGGAAATGACATACCTGAGGGGATGAACATATTCGAACCTTTTGTCACCGAGAATACGGCAAGATCAACAGGCGGCGGAACGGGCCTCGGGCTTGCGCTGACCAAACGGATAATTGACCGGTATGGCGGAACGATAGCTCTTGTTCACGATGTTCCCGGATACACGAAGGCTTTTAAGATCAGGCTTAAGTGCAGATGATCTTATCAACGGTTGTGAGGTGAGAAATCAATGAAGGACATTGAAAGATTCGAAAAGCAGATGGCATTCATCCGTGAGATCGACAAGGAGAAGATGATCAAGCGTCAGAGCTACCTTTCTGACTGCGAGACACATGAGGATGATGCCCAGCATGCCTGGCACATGGCGATAATGACGCTCCTGCTCAGAGAGTATTCAAACGAAGAGATAGATGTCCTCAAGACGATGTCGATGCTCCTGATCCATGACCTCGTTGAGGTCTATGCGGGCGATACCTATGCGTACGACGAAGAGGGAAAGAAGACTCAGGCGGAACGCGAAGCGAAAGCTGCCGACAAGCTCTACGGGCTTCTTCCGGAAGACCAGGGCGAATACCTGAAATCCCTCTGGCTCGAATTTGAAGAACAGAAAACTCCCGAAGCGAAGTTTGCAAGGACGATGGACTGCTTCCAGCCGCTCATCTTAAACGATGCTACTGACGGCAGGGCATGGAAGGAACATGACGTCAGGAGAAGCTGGGTAATGAAGCGCAATCAGAATACCCACAAGGGATCAGAGGATATCTGGGAATACACCAGGGAAAAGCTGATCGATAAGAATGTCCAAAAGGGAAATATCATAGATGACAGCAATGAGTAAGATAACCAGAGCCGGATATAACGATCTGCCGGCAATCCTTGAACTTCAGTACCTTGCGTATCAGACAGAGGCAGCCAGATTCGGCAGAAACGACATACAGCCGCTGACGGAAACGCTGGATGAACTTAAACAACAGTATGAGCACGGAACTTTTCTCAAGCTCGTTGAAGATGATGGGACGATCACCGGTTCTGTACGCGCGTATGAAAAGGACGGAACTGCTTACATCGGTAAGCTCATGGTCCATCCCGATCACCGCCGCAAAGGCTATGGCAGCGCTCTTTTGGCAGAAATCGAGAAGTGTTTTCCAAAGAAGAGATATGAGCTTTTCACCAGCACGAGGAGTGTGGAAAATATCAGATTGTATGAGAAGAAGGGATATAAGATCTTTGACCGCAATCAGATAGATGAAGAGCTTGCATTTGTCTATTTGGAAAAGCTCTGAAAAACAGCATGATTATTCAGAAATGATGCAGCCCGGCTCTTTTGAAGCCGGGCTGCTTTGCAGAAGAACTATAAGAGGTAGCAAAAGAAAGCAACATTTTGAAAGGAGGTAAGTATGGAGGTGAAGTCCGTATTGCTTTCTGACTTCAATATACCATCTGCCTGACATGTGTGAGGGATATTAATGGGACTAAGCTTCCGCTAACTTGCGTGAGATTTACCTCAATTATCCTATTGCATTAGTTATAAAATGACCTCGGTAAAATATATGCCGGAAGGGTGACTGCTGTGCTGAAAACAGTAGGAATTCTTACTGTAAACGGTTAAATATGGCCTGTGTAAGTGAAAGGAATTGAAATTGTCAAATAATAGACATATTTATAGCATATATTAGAAAATAACAAATATAGGAGATAGAAATGAAGAAGTTTCAGACGACAATTGGCATAGCGCTGATGATGGCAATGACCGCGGGTATCGCGGGCTGCAACGTCTCGCCTGCTCAGACGAGTCTTCCGACTGCGGTAACACAGTCCAGCGAGACGACTTCGGCTACGACCACGACTGAAGAGACCACAACAGAGACTTTGGAAACCGAAGAGACCACTGAGACCACTACAGAGGAAACAACGACCGAAGAGACAACAACTGAGGAAACCACCAAAAAGGCTAATCCCACACCGGAACCGGATTCCAATGCGAAGACAACCGTTAAGGATCAGTACAAGCGTGGTTTCAAGGTCAACGGAAAGACCCTTTATTCTCACATCCCGCAGGTTACTGTCGAGGGTGTGGATACAAAGGCTTTCAACAGCGAGGTCTTAAAGAAGTTTCAGGATATCGCGAAGGATAACGGGAGCCGCGTTTACTATTCATATTTCGTCGGCAAGAAAGCTGTTTCCCTCTATATCACAGTTGAACTTGAAGCTGGCAATTCACAGATGAAGAACTTCTATGTGTATAACTGCTCAAGATCGTCAGGTAAAAAACTTTCCAGGGACGAGATGCTCAAGATAATGGGTGTGAGCTCATCTGCATTCAACACCAAGGTCAAGAACGCAATAAAGAACATGTGGAAAAAGAATTACAGCAAGGATACCAGCGCTGCCAAGAAGACGATGGAAAAGAATTCCCTCAAGTCAAATATGATCAACAGCGCCATACCTTATGTGAACAAAAACGGTAAAAAGGCATATCTGGTCCGTCAGATCGAGGTCCCGGGTCAGATGTCTCATATAGATCTACACGGTACATTTTCATAAAACAGGAAAGCGGAGGTAAATTGAAATGAAACTGAAATCGATCGTAAGCGCGGCTTTGATACTGTCCATGACAGCAGGCATTGCAGGATGCGGACTCAAGAGGAGTGAACCGGATCCTTCGGCACCTACAACACCGGCAGAGTCCAGCGAGACTGTTTCTTCAGAGACGACTACAGAAGAAACAAAGGCATCTGATGAGTCCAAGGCATCAGACGAATCTAAGGCATCCGAGACTTCTGAATCAAAGGAGTCCGGTGAATCCAAGCCCAGTGAGTCCGGAAAAACAACTGAGTCTTCCAAGGCTTCAGAATCCAAGACTACAGAGACTTCTACGTCTGATACCACAAAGGAAACAAGCGAGAATTCAGGCCTTGCAACTGTTTCCATCTACAATGCATACAAGAGATCTTTCAAGAAGGGAAAGAAGACATATAAGACACAGTATCCTAAGATCATGGTCGCTAATGTCAACACCAGCAAGGTCAACAAGGAGATCGCTGACAAGTTCAAGCCCATCGCAAAGAAGAACAACAGCAGAGTCGGATATACTTATTATGTCCGTAAGTACCTTATCTCTGTAATCGTTTTCGTTGAGAAGACTCCCGGCAACTCCAAGACCAGAGATTACTATGTATACAACGTATCCAGGATCAACGGCAAGAAGCTTACACGTGCTCAGGTCCTCAAGTCTCTCGGCATGAAGGAGACAACCTTCAATAACAAGGTCAAGGCAAGCCTGCAGAATTACTGGAAGAACAACTTCAAGAAGGATACAAGCGCAGAGAAGAAGGAGATGGAGAAGAAGTCTTATACAACAAAGTCTCTCAACAGCGCTATGCCTTTCATGAATACAAACGGCAAGATCAGTTATGTACTCCGTCAGGTTCAGACTCCTAACGGAAAAGTAGATGTTTCCGGTATCTGCTGATCTGAGTTATGTTAGAACAGGGTGTCTTTGATCACATAAGGGAGCAGTATGGTATCGAAGCGGACTATCCGTTCGAGAAATATCCTGAGATAGCATCCTTCCGTCACAAGGACAACAAAAAGTGGTTCGGACTTATTATGCATGTAAGTGGTGTCAAGCTTGGTCTTGACACCACTTCTGTTATTTCCGTTATCAATCTGAAGATCGATGATCCTGTCTTCCGTGAGATCCTTATAGAACAGCCCGGTATCATTCCTGCCTATCACATGAACAAGCGGCAGTGGATCACGGTATTCCTTGACGGAACCGTTCAGAAGGAGCGCGTGTTCGATCTTATAGATGCGAGCTTTGCGGCTACGGCCTCGGCAAAGAAAAAGACAAAGGAACGCGGGATCAAGGAATGGATAATACCGTCAAATCCCAAGTACTACGATGTCATCAAGGCCTTTGAGGAAGCTGATGAGATTGACTGGAAACAGGGTGCGGGGATCAGGAGCGGAGATATCATCTATCTTTATGTGGGAGCTCCGGTATCGGCGATACTGTACAAATGCAGGGTAACCGAGACAAACATCCCGTATAACTATCAGGACAGAAACCTGACAATAAAAGCGCTTATGAAGATAAAACTTCTGAAACGTTACGACAAAAACAGCTTCACGTTTAAAGTCCTTAATGACGAATACGGCATATTCGCCGTAAGAGGCCCCAGAGGCGTTCCGTTCAGTTTGAGTGAGGCGTTGAATCAATGAACGATCAGAAAGCCGTAGAACGCATTCGGGAGATGGAAGAGATACTTGACCGGGCTAACCGGGTTATTGATGAGATTGAATCTCAAATAACTGAATTAGAAGCTCTCAGGCCTGACATTCAAAAACTGGAAAACTATTACACCGGCAAAGACTGGAAGAATGACTTCAAACTAGACGAAGAAGGCAGGCTGCCGTCTGATCTCAAGCGCGGTGTGCTGTCTGAAGATGCGGTATACGATCTTTTGGAGCGTTATCGCGAGTTAAAGGAACGGATAAACTGATCCCTGAGTTTATTCTTTCATCTGCTCGTACGTGATCCCGTACTTTTCCGCTATGTCCCTTGCGTAAGAGCTTGAGTCCGGTTCTGCCCGCTTCAGTATGAAGGTGTTCTTATCGTCTTTTCGCTCCATTACGAGGCTGGTGATGCTGCCTCGGCCGTTCCATTTATTCATATCAGGGATCTCTCTTGCAAGATCGTGAATGTGAGTGTTGAAGATAACATATGCGCCTTTTTCTTTGAGTACGCGTATCAGGTCTTTGGAAAGATAAAGACCGTCTGAAGCAGAAGTCGTTGAGAATGTTTCGTTGAAAAGTATCAGGGTGTTATCGTCAGATGCCTTAACGATCTCCTT
>JAIKZM010000109.1 GCA_024682215.1 Saccharofermentans sp.
TGACCTCCAGAGAGCAAGAGCTGGTGCTGCTAACATCGTACCTAACTCTACAGGCGCTGCTAAGGCTATCGGCCTTGTTATCCCTGAGCTCAACGGCAAGCTCATCGGCGCTGCTCAGCGTGTACCTACACCTACAGGTTCAACAACAATCCTTCACGCTGTTGTTGCTGGTGAAGTTACAGTTGATGGCATCAACGCTGCTATGAAGGCTGCTACAAACGAGTCTTTCGGCTACACAGAGGAGAAGCTCGTTTCTTCCGATATCATCGGCATGAAGTTCGGTTCACTCTTCGATGCAAACCAGACAATGGTTTCCAAGATGGACGACGGCAACTCACTCGTTCAGGTTGTTTCCTGGTATGACAACGAGAACTCTTACACATCTCAGATGGTTCGTACAATTAAGTACTTCGCTGAGCTTGGCTAATTAACAGCTTAGAGTTTAAGTAACCAATAACGCCCGGTTCTTATGAGCCGGGCGTTTTCTTATGCTTATTGAAGAGCGGGCAGAAGTGATAATCAGACGTAGATCTCTACAACGGATACTTCAGGCATTGCGCCGAGTCTGAGCGGAAGCTTATTACATCCCACACCGCGTGAAATGAAGAGTGTGGTGCCGTCATGCTCGAAAACGCCTTCTATGACGTTCTGTCTCGGAAGCTTGTCTGCGCGGAGCACCAGGAACTCCAGCTTGAACGGCATCTTTATCTGGCCTGCATGGAAATGACCGCTCAGCATGAAGTCGACGTGGTCATTTTCTTCGAAATGCAGAATGGAGTCAGGGTTATGAATGACAAGGACTGATGCGCAGTCAGAAGGCACAACGGGGACCTTGTACCAGACGCGATGCTTCCTTCCGGAATCATCAAGTCCGAAAAGGACTACCTGACGGCCCGTGGAATGAGACGTAAAGATTATCTGCCTGTCTTCTATGCTTTCGAAGAATGCTTGGCCGTCTGATACGTCATAGCCGAGATCGTGGTTGCCTGTGACGCCGTAGAAGGGGATTCCGAGCTCAGAGCAGGCTTCGGAGATCTTCTTAAGATAAGTAAGCCCGTTTTCGTTGACACGGTAGTTGTTGCATATGTCTCCGCCAAATACTACGGCATCGACAGGAGAGGCGGCATTAGCTTCTTTCAGCGAGCGGATAAGCCGCTCGGGACTGATAAGACATATGTCAGCATGCAGATCGGAAAAAAAGAAAAGCCTTATGCCGGGCTTGCCGGGGTTTGGCGGGGGAAGCTGTCTTTGAAATCCGCTGACCTTTGCGCCCGGATACATCTTTCTCGTTGTAACCTTGAGGATATGAGGTTCAGTGAATGCGCGAACGGCAAGGAAAACCGCCGCTGCGAGCAGCAGTGAGAGTATTGTTATGAGTATAAGTTGACCTGTTGTCAGTCCGATCAAATTTTTTCTCCTATATTATTCTTTTTAATTATAATATACACAGGGCAATCGTGTGATATAATCCTACATTATAGATATTAAAAACCTTTTAATATAAGGAGGGTGAAAAAATGCCTAAGACAGAGATTACCTACGAGATCATCGAGCAGATCGGCATTCTTAAGGAGAATAAGTCCGGCTGGCAGCGTGAGGTTAACATCGTTAAGTGGAATAACGGTAAGCCGAAGCTCGACATCCGTGATTGGGGCCCGGACCATCAGAAGGTCGGTAAGGGCATTTCTCTCGATTTCGAGGAATACAGCACGCTTAAAGCATTTTTCGAGGATGGAGATTTCTCGAAGCTTGACGTCTGATATTTGCCGGATCATTCCGGTTCTTATTGATCGATCATGAGAAGCAATGAACGCGCGGGTATAGTCAGCGTTATTATGCTGTTTTTGTGGGGGACTCTGTTGACAGAGCCCTTCCATATTTTTGTGGATTATATTTCCGGTGCAGCCATGCTTTCCGTAAAGGGAGCAGGAGGCAGCGATATAGTCAGCGCGCTCGCTTCTTATGCGGTCCTGGTCCTTGTTATACTGCTGCTTCAGAAGCTGATAAATACCAAGGCCGGAACTTACATTCCCTGCCTGATTGCCGTGATTACCGCCGGTGCGTTCTGCTTTAAATCACTTACCGATGGTCATGTCAATCTCAAGAGGGGAATAATACTCGCCGTATCAGTGGCAGTCGTAATGTTGTTTTACATAATAAAGAACGATATGCTCCTCTTGTGGGCAGCTTCCGTATACACTTACAGCATATCGACAGCACTCCTGACGGCATTGCTTTTTGTCCCGCTTTCGAAACTCAACGACACTGTGGGGAAGATCCTCTATATTACGCGTTATAACACCATTAAGATCACGGAGCCTTTTGCAGGTCTTGCGGGACTTCCTGAACTGGTTTGGGGATTATTTCTGGCCCTTGTCGCTTCTTTTCCTATCGTTTTTCTTGCCACACAGAAAGGGAAGTCTTGATCTATGGAGCAGCTTGACATATTTGCAAGCCTCGGGCAGGCAGATCCCGTTTCGGTACCTGATCCGAAGGCAGAATATCTTGAACTCGTAAAGACGATCAACTATCACGCTGAGCGTTACTATGCGCAGGACGAACCCGAGATCTCCGATTATGAATACGATACGATGAACAACCGTCTCAAGGAGATCGAGAAGGAACATCCCGACTGGATCGTGCCTGAATCACCTTCAAGACGTGTCGGATGGAAGGCCGAAAAGGGCGTCCTTGTAAAGCACAACGTTCCGATGCTCTCGCTTCAGGATGTTTTCTCGCGCGAGGAAGTCGATGAGTTTGTTGCTTCAATGAAGGAGCAGTTCGGAGAAGAAGCCGAATTTCTTGTTGAGACTAAGATCGACGGTCTTTCAATGGCGCTGAGATATGAGGACGGCGAGCTCAAACTTGCCGTTACGCGCGGTGACGGCATCACGGAAGGTGAAGATGTCACCATGAACGCCAAGATGATCAAAGACGTCGTCAGGACCCTTCCCGAACCTGTTCCGTATATCGAGATCAGAGGCGAGGTCTACATGACCAGAGAAGCTTTTGCAAGGGTCAATGAGCAGGCTGAGGAGGAAGGGAAGAAACCTTTCGCAAATCCCAGAAACTGTGCAGCGGGAACACTGCGTCAGATCGATACCAGGATCACCAAAGAGCGCGGCCTGTCGCTTTTCATATTCAACGTACAGGAGACGCGCGGGATCACCTTCAAGACGCATCTTGAGGGTTACGAATACCTTAAGCGCAACGGTGTAAAGGTAATAGAGACATACTACAAATGCAAGACGGCCGATGAGGTATGGGATGCCATCCAAAAGATCGGTGAGGCGAGAGGCTCTCTTGCCTATGACATAGACGGCGCTGTCGTCAAACTTAATAATCTCGCTGAAAGAGAGAAGCTCGGCGCAACGATCAAGTTCCCGAGATGGGCCATTGCCTATAAGTACCCTCCTGAAGAGAAGGAGACGAAGCTGCTCTCGGTCGAGATCAATACCGGAAGGACCGGAAGGGTCACTCCCGTGGCCATTTTCGAGCCTGTAAGGCTGTGCGGCACGACGGTGTCCAGAGCTACCCTCCATAACCAGGATTTCATCACGCAGTTAGGTCTCGGAATTGGAGACACGATCCTCGTATATAAATCAGGAGAGATCATCCCTAAGATAAAGGGCGTGATCGGATCAAAGCGTCCGGACAACTGGAAACTCTATCAGATGCCCTGTGAGTGCCCTGTGTGCGGCCACACGCTCGTCAGAGAAGCGGACGCGGCTGATCTTAAGTGCGTTAACATGAGCTGTCCTGCGACCGTTGCAGGACGGATAATAAACTTTGTTTCGCGTGATTGCATGGATGTCAAAGGATTCGGCGACGAGTACATAAGAAAACTCGTTGAGGCAGGATTCCTTAAGGACATAGCTGACATATATAACCTGGCATCAAAGCGCGATGAACTGATTGAAGCACACATATTGGGCCTCGCAAAGAATACGGACAAACTTCTTGATGCCATCGAGACTTCCAGAAAAGACAGTCCTGCCGACCGCGTGCTCGGAGGCCTTGGAATTCCCGGTGTCGGAAAGGCAACTGCAAAGGAGCTTATAAGGACTTTCGGTTCGATAGATGCGATTGCGCAGGCTGACAGGGAAGCATTGTCACAGGCATCTGACATCGGAGAGATAACAGCTGAGGGAATATACGGATTCTTCCATGATGCGGATAATATGGCTTTGATGGAGCGTCTCAGACAGGCAGGACTCAACATGGAACGTGCCGAAGAGAATATCGGCAGCAGTCTTGTCGGGCTTTCGATCTGCATTACCGGAACGCTTCAGGGAATGTCCAGAGATGAAGCGTCCGCTCTTATCGAAAAGAACGGAGGCAAGGTGGTATCCTCCGTTTCGAAAAAGACTTCATATCTGCTGATGGGCGAAGACGCGGGTTCCAAGGAGCGAAAGGCCAGGGAACTCGGCGTGCCGATAATAGATCTTGATGCGTTAAAGAACATGATCGGCGGTGAGTGACATGAGTATCAGCGAAGATAAAAAGGCTGTCAGAGCAGAGATCAGGCGTCGCCGACTCCAGCTCGATGACGAATTTCTGAATAAAGTGGATAAAGAACTTCCTGACGATATCTTCTCTCTGGATGACGACGATTTCCAGGTGAGACTTAAGTCTGCAAAAAGGATCGCGCTCTATAGGGCGACAGGCGGGGAACTTCCCTGTGACGGCCTTGCCGGAGCTTTAATGAAGATGGGCAAGGTTTGCTGTTTCCCGAGGATCGAGGGAAGTGAAATGGTCTTCTGCGACTGCAGTTCACTTGATGAAAGATGCTTCAAGACAGGCGCTTTCGGGATCATGGAACCTTTGGAGTCATTGCCTGCGGCAGACCCGGGATCCATCGATATTGTTGTACTGCCTGCGGTCGCATATAATGAAGAAGGTACAAGACTCGGGCAGGGCAAAGGATTTTATGACCGGTTCTATGCGGGAATAAAAGGTGATAAGCCGTTTCTGCTCGGCGTCTGCTACGACTTTCAGATAAGTTCTGAGATACCTGTGGAAGAGCATGACATTACCGCGGATGTGATCGTAGCGATCCCTACGGCGGAAGAAGACGACGAAGAGGAAGAATGACATATGCGTTATTATTTGCTTAATCTTGCGATGCATACGGTGCTCCTCGCAGTGTTGATCCTGCTTGCATGCATATTTGCCAGGCGCAACCGCAAACGCAAGACAAAGAGCGTAATAGGTTATTTTCTGCCGACACTCTTTGCCATCATCGCGATAGCGGATCTGTCACTGATAACTGCTCCGAGACTTATGGATATCAGCAGTGTAGTCGGCAGGAGCTACTATTACGATACAGGTGAAGTTACCGAGGTGTCTTTCCTGAAGAACAGTTTCACGGTTGACGGCAAACACTACTACATCAATCCCATGAGGCTTAAGATAAAAGTGGGTGATACCGTACGTATCAAGCACACTCAGTACTCGAATTTTACGGCTGAGGTCATCGATGTTTCGAATTTCGAAACTCTGCCTTCTGAAACCGAAGCGAAGACCTGAAATCTTCCTCCAAAAATAAAAAAGTCTCAATTTGGTCCGAAAAGTCTCATTTTCGGGCCGTTTTTTTGAAATTGCATCAATTTACCCCCAAAAGTGATCCCAACCGTTATAAACTTCAGGAACAGGAGGTGAAGAAATATGGCAGAAGCTATCCGTGAGTACAGTGGCGGGATCGAGATGTCTGTAGTATGCAGTGACCTCAGCCTGCTCGAGAGCATTAACGCATTGCTGGGCAGCAACGGTGTGATCAGCATACGCAGTGAAGACGGAGTCGTGCATTACATAATTGACGGAAGACAGAACCGGCAGAGGGCATCCGCGGCAGTAACGGCTCTGGTGAGCGGCAGCGCCGGAAATGTTGACGATGAGTTTTTCAACATGTGTCTTAAGAGTGTTTTCAAGGAATTCGGCCTGGATATGTCTTTGATCGGCTCGGCGATTCTTTTTGATGCGGTAAAGATGATCTATCTTACCGGTTCAAAGGTTCCGCTGAACATGAAGAGCATCTATGTATCGGCGGCAAAGTCCTACAAGATGACACTGACCCAGATCGAAAGGGATGTCAGATATGCCGTTAAGAACAGCGCATTTGCGGGAATGAGAAGCCGCGACATAGTTCAGAGCCTTGTGACCAGGGCGGGAAGGCGTATCAAATTAGGCGCTGAAGGAACGTGAGTAATGGTACAGACAGGTAACATGCAAAAAAGAACGACCGACTAATGTCGATCGTTCTTTAGTTACAACTTAATCAGATAAGAAGCAGATTACTTCTTCTTGCCCTTCTTAGCGTTAACCTTATCCTTGAGGGACTTACCAGCCTTGAATGTAGGAACTGTAGAAGCAGCGATCTTGATTGTAGCGCCTGTAGCAGGGTTGCGGCCACTGCGAGCAGCGAGCTTCTTTGTCTTGAATGTACCGAAACCAACAAGAACAACCTTGTCGTTCTTAACAAGAGCACCCTCGATTGCGTTGAGAGTAGCCTTGAGGGCAGCCTCTGCGTCCTTCTTGCTCAGACCGGACTCAGCAGCGATTGCGTCGATAAGCTGTGACTTATTCATGTTATTTTCCTCCTAAATAGCCGTATCACGACCTTTATTGCAAGCATATTATTGACTTAAAACCAAACGATGTCAAGGGTTTTAGGGCGTTTGAAGGCAAATTTATCAAAAATATTTACCAATGTGCCATATTTGGTTATAACGAATGACAAACGCCTTTTCGTAGTGTATTCTTTTACTGCTAAAAAAAAGATAAGGAGGCCTGATATGGTTGTTACTAAAGATACTATAATCGGTGATGTTGTTAATGTTGATGAGGGTATCGCTCCCATCCTTATGTCCGCAGGACTTCACTGCCTCGGCTGCGCCATGGCATCCGGCGAGACGATCGAGGAAGCATGCATGGTTCACGGCATGGATTGTGATGCTCTTATCGAGGAACTTAACAATTATCTTCAGTCTCTCGGCTGATCAGTAGGTAGCGTTGAAGACCACCTCAAAGGTGGTTCCGACGCCTATCTTGCTCTTTACGGTGATCTTGGCCTCGTGCTTGTCGCAGATCAGTTTCACGATGGCGAGGCCCAAGCCCGTTCCCTTAATGTTTACTCCCGAATTCTTAGCTCTGTAGAAACGGTCAAATATACGGGAGAGACTGTCTTCAGGAATTCCAATACCATTATCCGATACCGTGACGTGGATCTTCTGCTTGTCGATGGGAAGATCTTCGCCGGTTCTCCATGCCTTAATGGCGATCAGAGCTTCTTCTCCGGTATAGTTGATAGCATTTGAAACAAGGTTTTCGAAAACGCGTGAGACCTTACGCGGGTCACCTTTGATCATGAGAACATCGTCCTCGGGTATATCGAGTGTGATGTGTTTCTTTGTTCCTTCAAGATCCATTGAATACATCATGGTGACTTCATCGAGCATTTCGCAGAGTGAAATGTCGGAGAAATTGAATTCGGAATCGCTTGCTTCCATTCTGGTAAGCTCCATGATGTCGGAAACGATCCTTTCCATCTGTTCTGAACGTCTGACGATGTTTGTCAGATAACCTTCGCGCTGTTCGGGACTGAGTCTGTCGCCGGAAGACAGCATGAGTTCCGCATATCCGCGGATCGCCGTGATAGGCGTTCTCAGGTCATGCGACACGTTTGACATGACGTTCTTACGGGCCTGCTCACCCTGCATGAGCTTTTTGTTTGTCTCTATGAGGTCACGGTTGATCTCGGAGATGTACTGGGTCTTTTCGCGAACCTGGCGCTTAAGATTGTCAGAGTCTCTTACGAGCTGCTTTCTCTGGTTGATATATCTGGATACGAAGATTACCTCTACGGCAATTACGAACAGGATGTAAAGTATGCTGTAGGTAGGGAGCATATAGACCGCTGTTCCGTCGAGCAGGATCGAGAGGTACAGAATGAAGAAAACAAAGCTTACGGACATTGCGATGAGAAGCTGACTGGGGTTTCTGTGCCTGTAGAGAAGGATGTCTTTAAGCAGGTTTCCGGTGATAATGAGAAGGCCGAAGCTGATCGCCGCAAAATCAGGCGCAACAATACCGAAGAACACGTCGAACACGAGATAAGTTGCAAACAGGAGCGCTCCTGTAAGGAAGACAAGGAGATGGTCGATCCTGAGGAACTTTATATGTGATTTGCGGGTTCTGCCGTACCTCAGGATGCAGGTGTTTATCGCGTATGCGAACACTGCGGAAACGATAACGAGCATGAACCTTTCGATCGCCCTGTAATGTGCGTTGACAGGAATGAACCTGAAGTCGACAAGATAGTAAACGAATACTGAAGTAAACGAGATGATGAAAGACCAGATCAGGAGAGTGTCTTTGAAGTTGCTCGCGATCAGATAAGAACCAGCGATGATGCCGATGGCGAAGAGGAGCAGCATGACCGAGAAATGACCGCCGAGGAATGCCGTCCTGAGGCTGACTGAAGCCCTGTTCTGAAGAAGCGGGTATGAAATGATACCCGGATTGGTTACTTTGGTAGGGCAGGACACGACTATGGTCAGATCGATCTTTCCGTCTTTGGGGACTAACATGCAGAAATCGGCAAAAGCCCTTGTGTTGAAGTACGGGGTCATTTCACCGAGAACGCCCACATATTCTCCGTTGCAGTAAACACGGGCGATCCCGTTAATGTGATGGAAACTCAGATACAGGTTTTCGATCGAAGGACTGCATATGAATGAGTTGACATAAGCGACAGAGTGGGTTGCGTTTCCGTCTATCATATAAGTCTTGTATTTTACGGGACCGGTTCTGTTGAACCACTGCGCGTTGTTCTCGAAATCGTACCATCCGCGCCAGCTGTCTGCGAGACTTACATCCTTGGCGTGCATCATGTCGCTGTAGAGCGAGCCGGCTCCTGTCTCGGTCTTGGAGACCGCATCGTAGGGCGAGACGTTGGGGATGATGTCCCAGTGCTCGGAAATATAGGTGGAACAGGCATTCGGATATGCCAGGTCTTCAGGGATCAGATATGCGTGTTTGGATTCGTCATACTCTGATCTGATACCGGTGAGCGAGTTGAATGAACTTACCGCTCCCGCGCAGGCAATGGTTGCGACCATGAGAACAATGAAAGTAAGGAGCGCAAAACTTACTGTTTTCCTGCGTTCCTTTTCAAATTCTCCCAGAAATCTTCTGGCATGTTTGCTGTGCCTGTATTGCGGCATCGTTACCCCTCGCAGCCGGTTGTTGTCGAAAATGCCCCGGGAAACTTAAAGTCTGCCCGGGGCTTGTTGTTCCTTGTATAAGCCCGAATGGGCTTACTCGATATCAATACTGGGTGTTCATGCTGTTCTTGACCGGGGGATAAGCGAAAGAATATCCGATACCCCATTCGGTCTTGACGAACGTGATCTCCGGTGCGATCTTCTCCATCTTCTTTCTGAGATAGGAGATGTTGACCATTACGAGATGGTTGTCACACGGTGAATCGTCACCCCAGACATGAGAATAGATCCTTGTGAAAGGAACGATGACATTCGGTGTCTCTGCGAGCAGGCAGAGGATATCGAACTCGCGGTTCGTAAGATGCAGAGGCTTATCCTTGAGGGTAACCTCACGTGTCTTGATATTGATCTTGAGCGGCGGATACTCTACGAGGAATCCTTCGCTCTTCATATTACGCTTGATGTGAACGTTGATACGAAGGCTGAGCTCAGGAAGTGAATAAGGCTTTGTGATGTAATCGTCAGCACCGACCTTGAAACCTTTGATGACATCTTCCTGCTGATCCTTTGCGGTAAGGAAGATGATAGGGCAGTCAGTGAACGTGCGGAGCTTCGGAGCAAGATCAAATGCTGATCCGTCGGGAAGCATGACGTCTAATACTATGCATGCGAAATTGTGAACCTTTACCTTTTCAATTGCTTCAGCGCAGGAAGTCGCCGTAATGACTTCATATCCCTCACCTACGAGAAAGTCGTGGTTCAGTGTAAGGATATCGGTATCGTCATCAACGAGAAATACCTTTTGTTTTGCC